>JALSYJ010000084.1 GCA_027071965.1 Robiginitomaculum sp.
ATCTACGGAATTTAACGATCGTTTGCACGATCAATCGGAATAGCCCTTATATGTTTTTGTCACCACCAATTATTGCAACACCCCTGATGGACGCATTTGTTTTTGCGCCGGGACATGTGATTGGTTTGTTTGGCAGAAACCCCAATTTATCCCGCCAACTTAGCCTCGCACGAGAGCAGTCAGGCGGAAGAAAGAGACCTTATGACCAAAAGAATGCTTATCGACGCAGCCCACCCCGAACAAACCCGGGTGGCAATTGTTGACGGAAACCGAGTTGAAGAATTTGATTTTGAATCTCAAAACAAAAGGCAATTACGCGGTAATATATACCTTGCCAAAGTAACCAGAGTCGAAGCCTCCTTACAGGCTGCCTTTGTTGATTTTGGCGGAAACCGTCATGGCTTTTTAGCCTTTAATGAAATTCATCCGGACTATTACCAGATCCCGGTTGAGGATAGACAGAAACTTCTCGAAGCTGAAGCCGCTGCCGAAGCTGCAGAACTTGCAGCCGAAGAAGCCCAGGATGACGAAGAAGAAATCAGTGATACAGATCATGGCGACACAGAGCATGACCCCGATACAGCCGAAGAAGCTCAAATCGCCCATGAAGCTGTAAAAAAACGCGAGAAACGCCGGCGGAACAATTATCGTCGCTATAAAATCCAGGAAGTGATCAAGCACGGACAGATCATGCTGGTACAGGTTGTTAAGGAAGAACGCGGCACCAAAGGAGCAGCCCTTACCACATATATGTCACTGGCTGGCAGGTATTGCGTCTTAATGCCCAACACGGCCAAAGGCGGCGGCATTTCGCGCAAAATATCCAATGCTGCTGACCGCAAGCGCCTTAAAAACATTACCAATGAACTTGATATTGCTGCCGGTATGGGCCTGATCATTCGCACGGCAGGAGCCAAGCGCAACAAAACTGAAATCAAGCGTGACTACACATACCTGACCCGCCTGTGGAGCACAATTCGTGAGAAGACACTGGAATCTTCGGCTCCGGCGCTTGTTCATGAAGAAGGCGGACTGGTACGGCGCGCTGTACGTGATCTTTATGGCAAGGACATCGAAGCCGTACTGGTTGAAGGCGAAGAGGCCTATAAGGACGCCAAGTCCTTCATGAAAATGCTAATGCCATCCCATTCTGAACGGGTGAAGCAATATAAGGAAAAGTATCCTATTTTCCTGCGCTATCAGGTTGAGGATCAATTGGAGACCATTCACTCACCAGAAGTGCAGCTTAAATCCGGGGGTTATCTGGTTATTCATCAGACCGAAGCCCTTGTGGCCATTGATGTAAACTCCGGCCGGGCAACCCGCGAGCGCAATGTGGAGGCGACTGCCCTTAAAACCAATTTGGAAGCCGCCGAAGAATCCTGTCGGCAGATGCGCCTGCGTGATCTGGCTGGCCTGATTGTTATTGACTTCATTGATATGGAGGAAAACAAGAACAATCGCGCCGTTGAAAAACGCATGAAAGAAGCACTAAAGCGTGATCGCGCCCGGGTACAGGCGGGACGTATCTCCATGTTCGGACTATTTGAAATGTCCCGGCAGCGCCGCCGGGCCTCCGTGATCGAAGGCTCCAGCCAAGTCTGCCCGACCTGTAATGGCCTTGGCGTTATCAGATCAACTGAATCAAGTGCCCTGCAAGCTCTGCAGGCCCTTGAATCCGAAGGCATGCGCAAAAGATCAGCCGTGGTGAAACTTATGGCTCCCTCAAGCGTTGCTCTTTACATATTGAATGAAAAACGATCTCAATTGTATGACATCGAAAATCAGTCCGGGATGCGGGTGTTGGTTGAAACCGACCCGGAGATGCACCCTCCCCAGCATGAAATCATCGTGGTTGAACCTTTGCCCACAGCAGCACAATCTGAAGGAAATCCTAAGGAAGAGCGCGCAAAACGTAACAAGAAACGCAGCCCCAAATCAAAAACCGAACAAAAAGAAGCTGCTAAACCAAATAAGCCAGTATCTGATGAGGATACAAAATCAAAAAGCAAGCCGCGCTCCGACAAAGCAGAAACCACAGATGAAACACAAGATGCAGAACCAAAGCGCAAGCGTAGAGGTCGCCGTGGTGGTCGCAAGCGTTCACAAAACAACACCGAAACCACTGCTTTGAAAACCACAAATACCGAAGCAAAGCCTGTGCAAGAAGTTAAAAACACCGAACCGGCGGCTCCGGAAAAACAGAGCGAAAGCAAGCCCAAACGTCCAGTTCGCAGGATCAGAAAATCAAAAGCAACCGAAGCAGCTACAGAAAAACCTGTAACGATTGCAGAACCACAAACAGAAACCAAGCAAGAGGACAAGCCCTCGACAATTGCGGCCAATACAAAGCGCAAAGTTCGCCGCACACGACGAAGTAAACAGTCTGAGCCTATATCCGAAGCACAAACAGCAGAACCGCAAGCACCAGAGCCACAGGCGGCCCCAAAAGCCGAAGAATCCGGTGCTGATGCAGTTGCTAAAGCACCAGCTCGGCCTAAGCGCACCATACGCAAGCGCAGGTCTTTAGCTGCTTCAGAACCTCAAGAGGCAACAAAATCAAAGCCAAAACGTGCGCCCAGGAAAAAGGAAACAGTGCAGGAAACCGAAGAAAAACCGGCCCCAGCGAAAAAAACCACTCGCACTGTGCGAAAGCGGCCCTCAGCAGCTACAGGCAAGTCGACACCGCAAGTAGAAAAACCGCAAGAAACCAAATCAGAAAAGCCGACGGCAAAAAGAGCCGTCAGAAGAAAGAAGGCTGTGGCCAGTGAAGCTGCCGCTTCTGCGGATGAGTCAGCAAAGCCAAAAACCCGTCGTAAACCAGCCGCTAAAAAACCAGCTACAAAAAAGCAAACGGACAAGGCACCCAAAGCTGAACCTGAGACATCAGAAAGAAGCCCCTCCTCACCTCCCGTGGAAGATGCTGCCAAAACGCCAGTAAAGAAAACCAAACGCAGTTGGCGCAGCCGCATCTTTGGCGACGGGAATAGCGATGAATAGGCATTAAAAACCGCAAATCCGGCTCTAAAAAACGCTTATCCAGTTTTCCCACAGGATAACTGCCAGAGGTGGGCGCATTTGGTACTTGCCTGTTGAGTAGGCCTGCGCAGTAAAAATCGGCTCAACCCTTTTGTTTTAAGGGGTCTTGAATAGATATTTACCTGTCAAAGAGCGTTTTTCAGGGCTTCTTTCACCCTGACCCTTGTATTGTAACAGGTTTTAAGGATGAGGGGCATCTCTATCACTTATCCCCTAATTGGAAGGGTCAGCAAGTATCCTCAAGGGTCATTTTAGGGTCAGTTTATTGCAATTAAGTGCTTTTTGGGTATAATTACAGGGTGTTACAAGTATCAGCCAAGGGACAGCGAAAAATAAGGTGACCCTTAATGGTGACCCTAAGAGCGACCCTTGGTATGATACTCCCCTCTTCCCGCCGGGATAGGATGAGGGCTAAATTGAGTGGCTACCAATTTTGACCTAATGGTGAGGGATATGACCCTTAAAAACTCAAGGAGGCTTGCATCAAGAAAATGCTTCTGTCACAAACATAACAGACTCCATACGCTTTTGATCACATTCTATATGTGAGGGATATATCGGTTATGAAGACATTTGCTAAGTGGTTGTTACGTTTGTTAGTTTTGGTCATTGCAATTATCCTTGGCGCGATGGGATACCTGTTTTGGCAGTTTAATAAATCACTTCCGCAAACAACAGGAAAACTGATGCTTCCCGGCATTCAAGGTCAGGTAAGCATAATTCGTGACCGGGTTGGCATTCCGCATATTTTTGCAAATTCCCGTCATGATCTGTTTTTTGCAATGGGCGTTGCCCATGCTCAGGATCGCATGTTTCAGATGGATTTATCCAGGCGCGCCGCCTATGGCAGGCTTTCTGAACTTATCGGCAAGGTAACCTTGCGCTCTGATGTGCGAATGCGGGTATTGGGTCTGGGCGCGGCAGCCGATCAATCATTTGAGCATCTAACCGGTGAAACCAAGGCCGCATTTCGTTCTTATGCAAATGGGGTTAATTCCATCATCACCGCCTCAGGATATACTCCGCCACCTGAATATATCCTGTTGCTAAAGAAACCTGAGCCATGGCGTGCTCAAGACAGCGTAGCTGTATTAAAAATGATGGCATATGGTCTCTCTGGGGATGCATTTAATGAACCATCTCACATCAAATTACTTGATATTCTTGGCCCGGAGCGAACTGCGCAATTCCTAGCTCCATATCCTGATGATGCTCCAATTACACTAAGCGAAGCCGATTTGGGACTTGCCGCGCCGCCCCCGGTTCAGAACCAATCTGCGCCAACAGAGTTTTCTTCTCCCACTGGCGAGCTTAAACAAGGATCTAACAACTGGGTTGTTGATGGGAACCTGACCGCCAATGGCAAGCCGTTACTGGCCAATGATCCGCATCTGGCTTTAAGCGCACCAGGTGTCTGGTATTTTGCCCGCCTGCAAGCGGAAGATGAAATGGTGCTGGGGGCAAGTCTTCCTGGAACCCCGTTCATAACATTGGGACGAAACTCTCATGCCGCATGGGGGTTTACCAATACCGGCCCCGATACCGCAGACTTGTTCGTCTATCCAAAAGATAAATTGACTACGACGACGGAACAGGTCTTGATTAAAATACGGGGCAGTAAGGATAAAACCATTGATATCTTGCGCACAGAGCAAGGGCCGGTTTTAGATCCAAAATGGTTTAATGCTGCAAAAATCGCCAAACCTGAAGAAGCAGTAATTATCCAAAGCACGCTGGATGATGGCGATGATACTACTGGAGATTTGGGTATTTCTCTGCTTACCGCCAAAACCTTTGAGGATTTTGAAAATGAGCTGCAAAGGTATAAAATGCCACAGCAAAACATGGTCTTTGCGGACACTAGAGGCACCATTGGTTTTATTGCCCCGGCCAGAATTCCGGTGCGTGATGATAATGGCAATTGGGTTGGTGAAATTCCCTATTCGGAGCTGCCAAAATCGAAAAACCCGGATCGGCATTATTATGCTTCGGCAAATAACAAGATTGTTCCTGACAGCTACCCGCATTTCCTGACCGGATCATGGTACGGGTTTAGCCGTATCAGACGTATTGTTGAATTGCTTGAGCAAACTGAACTGCATGACCGCAGGTCATTTTCACGCATGCAAATGGATACGGTTTCTGATCTTGCACGGCAGTCCATTGCACTTATTTCGGCCTCCAGCCCGCTAACAGATGGCGGAAAGGAATTACGTGTCATGCTAAGTGCATGGGATGGCAATCTGGCGGCTGATCGCCCTGAAGGTCTGGTTTATTCCATGTGGATGCGCGCCTTCACCAAAAATCTGTATCAAGATGATCTTGGCGAAGACTTTGAGCGCTTCTGGTCGCCACGCAGGGAATTTGTCGAAAGCGTGCTAAAAGGAGTAGCGGCCAGTTGGTGCGACGACATCAACACCAGTGAAATGGAAAATTGCAGGCAAATAGCGGCAAAATCACTGGATCAGGTATATGCACAATTATCAAAATCAGGAAAAACCCCGATTGCAGATTTGAAATGGGGGGAGGTTCACAAGGCCAACTTCGCCCACCCGCTTTTTGATAAAACCCCCTTGCGCAGGTTTTTTTCAGTACAGGTTCCCGTGGGTGGAGATGCCTCCACCATCAATGTCGCGCATTCTGCTTTTGCTTCGGGAAATTTTGATGTGTTATGGGGGCCAAGCATGCGGGCAATTTATGACTTTTCCGATCTTGATAGCTCCTTGTTTATGCATGGCCCGGGGCAATCGGGAAATGTAATGTCAACACATTATCGAGACCTGGCACAGGCATGGGCCAATGGTGATTTTGTTGAAATCCGTTCCGATTGGAACCCGCAATCTCCACCACCTAACAGCTCCACTTTAATCCTGCTGCCCAAAGCAATAGATAAATGAAAAATCCAAAAAAACACAGGGCGGCCAGACAGCCTGAAAAATATAATTGCTAAACTCTCGATTAACTTAAAATCGGATAAGTTATGGCGCACTGCTGCCAGAATAAGCAAAGGGCGCGAATAAATGACGGGTGATCGGCCTATTATCATCAAAAAGGTTATCAAGGTGTCCGGCGGGCATCATGGTGGTGCATGGAAGGTGGCCTATGCAGATTTTGTCACCGCAATGATGGCTTTTTTCTTGTTGATGTGGCTGATCAATATGACCTCGCCCGAACAAAAAATGGGCGTGGCAGATTACTTTGCTCCGGCCAGCACATCAAAAGCAACCAGTGGTTCAGGCGGAGTGCTAGGCGGCACTCAGATTGGCGAGGACGGCGCAAAATCAAGTGGTGCCGACGGAAAACGCAACACCAAGCCTGAACCCACCACATTTACCGATCCATCAAAAGGAACCAGCAGCGACGAAAACAGTGAACCGGAAATTTCTGAATCAGCTTTGGATGAGGCCCTGTCACGCCGCGAAACAATGGCCTTTCAAAGCGCCGCCGAATCCTTGCGCCAAGCCATGCAGGATTTGCCTGAACTGGCGGAGTTGTCAAAATCATTGCAGATTGATCAAACTCCTGAGGGACTGCGTATCCAGATTGTTGATCAGGAAGGGCTTTCAATGTTTGAATCCGGCTCCACAAAACCCAAGCCCAGAACCGTTGCCCTGCTAAGAGCAGTTGCTCAGATTATCAATAACCTTCCCAACCGGATTACTATTTCAGGCCATACAGACTCGGCCCCAACCAGCAGCAATAATGAAAGCAATTGGAATTTATCCTTTGGCAGGGCAGACGCTGCCCGAAAAATCCTTCGGAATAATCAGGTTCCGGCCAATCGTATATTCTCGGTCATTGGCAAGGCTGGATCCGAACCTTTATATCCTGATGATCCATTTATGGCGGGCAATCGCCGTATCTCGATAGTATTACTGCGCGAGGCTCCGCCACTGCCGCCGGGGCACCGCTTATAAGACAAGCACTATTTTCAAGTTCTTTTGCGAAGCTCACGGGCAATCACATAGGTTTCAGCGCTCATTGCCCTACTGGCGTCAGGCTTAAAATGCCGGACACTGCCAAAATTAGCCTTTAGGGTTTTTAACAATCTGCTCTCGGAGCCTCCCTGAAATACCTTGGCTACAAATTTGCCGCCGGGCGCAAGGGTCTCAATAGCAAATTCAGCCGCCATCTCAACCAAAGCCACAATGCGCAAATGATCAGTTGCCGGGTGCCCGGTAGTATTAGCTGCCATGTCCGACATCACCAGATCAGGTGATCCTTGCAACAACTCGCGCACAGCCATTGGAGCAGCATCATCGGTAAAGTCCATTTGCAGGAATTCAGCCCCTTTAAGAGGATCAATCTCCAGCAGATCAATGCCAACCACCCGACCGGCACCTCGTGCCACGGCAACTTGCGACCATCCGCCGGGTGCAGCACCCAGATCCACAACCAGCGAGCCGCGCCTGATCAGCGAAAAGCGCTCATCCAGTTCGATAAGTTTATACGCGGCGCGGCCTCGATAACCTTCTGCTTTGGCGCGTTGCACATAAACATCATTTATCTGCCGCTGCAGCCAGCGAACCGATGAAATTTTACGCCCCCGTGAGGTCTTTACCCTCCGGGTCAGTTTACGTCTCTTGCCCCCGCCAGTGGCCTCAGATCTACCCTTCCAACGCCTGATATCCCCGTCTCTGCTCATTTAATTATCTCCTGCGGCCACGGGGCCCGCGTCTTTTGCGGTCTGCCATTATCATTGACAATAAAAGACCCTCGCGCAATCCACGATCCGCCACCCTGATCCTTGAACTGGGCCATTCTTGCTGCACCGCCTGTAAAATAGCGCAGCCCGCCATTACCATATCAGCGCGCTCAACACCAATGCATGGCTCTGCGGCACGCTGTATGGAAGATTTACCAAGTAATCTATCTGCTGCGGCTTTTGTCTCAGCCTGGCTTAGCCATATACCATCAACCTTGGAACGGATATATCTGGGAAGGCGCAAATGAACTCCGGCCAATGAGGTAACAGCCCCTGAAGTGCCCACATAATGAGTATTGCCATTGGTAAACATTTCCCTGAATTCATCAGCTCCTGCAAAATTCGCAACCTGCCTGCGAGCATGCTCTTTCATCTCATTAAACCAAAGCTCTCTGTCTTCATGTTCGGGAAAGCGCTCGGCCAGGGTGACAACCCCCAAATTCAAAGATACCCATGATTGCAGTCTGGAAATGGCCCTGGAATTGTGTTTTTTCCCGTTTGGCTTATGCACACGCACCCAGGATATTTCTGTGGAGCCCCCTCCAATATCCAATACCAATGCTGCATCACACGAGCGGTCAATAAGGTCCTGACACCCCTGCAAGGCCAGACGGGCCTCATCTTCGGTCGAAATGATTTTTAAGGAAATACCGGTCTCAGCCTGTACTCTTTTTACAAACTCCACACCGTTTGCAGCCTGCCGACAAGCCTGTGTTGCCACTGCTCTAACTCGTTTGACGCGAGACTTACCCAGCTTGTGAGCGCAAACCTTTAATGCGTCCAACGCCCGCTCCATGGCCGCATCACTTAGCACTCCGCTTTTATCCAACCCCTCACCCAGCCGAACGATTCGCGAAAAACCGTCCGTCACCATAAACCCGTTAGCGGATGGCGTAGCTATTAACAGGCGGCAATTATTTGTTCCCAAGTCAAGCGCACCGTATAACTTCTTCGAGTGTGCACCGGATAGCCCACTTCTTTGCCAGCGTTTTTTACGATTACGCTGTGGCAAAGACGGACTTTCGCCGTCAGCCATCTGTTTTCCCTTCAAGGACATACAAGCCACACAACTATACAAGTTTCCGGGGCCTGATCCCTAAACCTTGCCATCATTCTTCGTAAAATGATGATGCTTTCAAAAAAACCTTATCCCTATTTTCAAAAAAAGCAAAATTCCTTTTTGAATAACTGCATCTGCGACTATTCGCCGTTTCCTATTTATGAAAAAGTCCGCTAGAAAGCCTGATCACTAATATCTGTGGAGCAAGAAATGGATCCGGATAACATATACGCAGACCCAAGAACCGCCGAAGTTGCTGATGATTTTACAATTGATCAGAATTGGGACGCCTATACGGATGAAGAGCACGGAACATGGGATATTTTGTATAAGGAGCAATTGTCCTGTCTGCCCGGATTGGCCTGCGATGAGTTTATGGATGGCCTTGATGCTCTTGACCTTGGATCCGGCGGCATTCCTAATTTTGCCAAAATAAGCAAGAAGCTAAAAAAACTTACCGGGTGGGAAGTGGTGGCTGTTCCTTGTCTGGTACCCGATGATGTATTTTTTGAGCATTTGGCCAATCGCAGATTCCCGGCAGGGAACTTCATAAGAAAACGCGACCAATTGGAATATATTCAAGAACCGGATGTGTTTCATGACGTGTTCGGACATGTTCCCATGCTAACCAATCCAATATTTGCTGATTATATGCAAGCCTACGGCAAAGGCGGCATGCGTTCGGCAGGCTATGATCGTCTAAAAGCGCTGGCTTCCTTGTATTGGTATACGGTGGAGTTTGGCCTGATCAATACGCCAAAGGGAATGCGCATATATGGTGCCGGTATTGTGTCATCACGAACTGAATCAATATTTTCCCTGCACGCCAGATCACCAAACCGAATTCATTTTGATCTGGAACGCCTGATGCGCTCTGATTATAAAATTGATGATTTTCAGGCCAGCTATTTTGTTATCTCCTCCTTTGATGAGCTGTTCAAGGCAACAGTGGATACAGACTTTGGCCCACTTTATGAACGACTAAACCCTTGTTTTGACTATACAGCCACTGCAGTTCTAGAAAGTGACCGCGTATATACAAGAGGAACCCAGGAATATGGCCGTGCTGGAGGCCGCAAAAAAGGCATTAAACCGGTCTAGAGCATTTTTAGCAAAAGTGGGAACCGGTTTTGCGGCCAAAAATGCGACAGATAAAGAATCTTGCATTTTTAGCAAAAGTGGGAAGGTTTTTTGTGCGCTACCGCCTATCGGCTACTTGAGCGCGGGTTTTGGGCCAAAATGCGGTAAAACAAAGATTAGAGCATTTTGGCATCTGGTGCCATCAAAATGACTTTTTGCGCCATTTCCTGTCTCTAACAAGAATAATAATACTGGCAATAAGCGCAAAAACGGCCACAAAAATCAGCCATAAAAGCAAAATTGCAATTATATCATCAATGGCGGCTTCTAATTCCTCGTCAGAGATTTTAGGGCTTTCATCCTCAACAGGGTCTTGCTCTACAGCAGATGGCAATGCCTGACGCATTGTCATTCCCAAGTCATCACGCGCCATCCTTATATTTTCCATTACCTCTTCAAAATTTTCGGCAGAAATATAGTCTCGTTTGGTCACATATTCATATTTTTCAAGAAACTCTCCATCAGAAAATTTCGAGATGCGGGAAAACGCAAAACTGTCATTTTCGACTTCATCATTTATATCGCTTATTTTCCAGTTTGCTTCCACAATATATTTTTGTTGATGGCGGATACGTTCAGGGTGGGAAATAGCATAAGAAGAGACCCTGCTTGCGCCATCAAATTTTGGAAAATCAGCTTTTAACTCATAAGGATAAGCCGTGAACTTCTTTATACCGGCTTCGGTATCTTTTTCCCATGCATCTGGAATTCGATAGAATAGAGAAAACTTTACATGTGCAGACGGCTTGTCAAAACTAACCTGCATGGAGCCGCTTTCTTCGATATTAGGGAAAATATCCTTAAAATAATCAAGGAATGACTGCGCTACTTTTTCCTCACCATCAGCCGCCAGCCAATGGCTCATTGCATCTGCTTCGGAACCAAAATAACCAAAATCTGCAGAAAACAATACTGTATCGGATTGCGCCACCAGATTAAACGTATCTTTGAAGTCCTTTCGCCATTTTGGGCCCTTTGGCTTAGCTGCTATCATGTCACTCCCAGGCGCTGTGATTGGCAGGCCATACCCAAAATAACCCTGTTCAAATGTATCCAGCGTTCCTAATTGAACCCCGGTTGTAGGATCAAGAAAATATGAGTTCCCATTAACACTCGCCATCACAATCACATGATTAAATGCTGCATGGCCTGGCATATTACCGATTACTCCGGAGCGCTCTTTTGAGTTCACCAATAAGGGAATTGCCTCAATTTCCATCTCCGACAGCAATTCAAGCAGCAATAAGGTCATGTCCTTGCAATCACCAAACCGACGTCGCAATGTGGTTCCCGGTGGTCTTGGCTGATAGCCTCCTGCGCCTAACTCGATTCCCAGATAACGTATTTCTCTTTGTACAAAATCAAGAGCTGCGCGCGTCCGCTCTTTCTCGGAGGGGTTTTCCAACATGATTTTTTCACTAATAGCCAGAGTTTCTGCCGAGCGCTTTTTAGGCAATTGATAATGAGGCACAAAAAACCTGCTAACCTCTTGCCAGTTCTTAAAACTGGATAACTCAAGCGCAGGTCTGGAGTAATACCAATTAGGAATATTGTCATCAAATTTTCCCGCAGCTATATCTTCTGCTTTCCAGATATATTCCCTGGCATTCCTGAAACTTACCAGTTTTGCCAACTGCCCATTGGCTTGAGATTTTTGATATAGTCTTATGCCTCCTTCAACCCGGGTGCGATGAAACGCTTTATGAACCGGTACTGAGTATTGTTGTGCAATACGAAAGAAAAAGTGCTTCCCAAGGGCCGGGTTTCGTCCCGATTTCGTATAGGAAAAATCCAGAACGTCCCCAACACGAACATCAGGAACCACCAAGGCAACTTGCAAGGTTCCATTATATAAAAGCTTTTCGCGATCAGTTTCCAGCCTGTATAATTGCAGGTCAGAAAAGTTCAGCCGGCTGCTTTTTTTGCCATCTCGCGTGATTGAGATTTCATGGATTTTAACTGTCTGATATTCGGGATCAAAATCTATCTCGACAGTTGAGTTCTTTTCAACGCCTCTGGTATTATTTAATGTGTAGCGTGTTCTTATGTATTGATCTGTTGTTTTTTTTGATATCCGGTTTTGCCGGTCAACCAGTTGATAGCTGATATTTAGTTTATCGGAATCGGCAACAATAACGTCCTGTACTTTTTGCTGCTCAACCCATCTATCCGCGGGGCCGATGAAAATATATTTTTCTATTTCCTGAGAAAATGCCGATCCGGAAAATAAGAAAACCACCAAACTCAATACAAAAATACGCAAAACCATACCCCAACACCCGTAATTCTATGGGTATATTGTGCATGTTCACCCTTACGTTGACAAGAGTTGGTTTATAATACTGGGATCAAACCTGCTGAAAGGGATAGAAATTGCTTCCTAGATTCATAATTTTAGTAAGCTCATCCAGCGCCGCCCTTCCCTCGGCAATCAGGGCCGGATCTGATAAATCCGCAAGGGATATTTCATCGCGATAGTGATTATTGACCCATGTACACAATTGCTCAAACAAATGTTCGTTCATCAACATTCCAGGATTGGTGAGTGCCAGTTCCTCATCGCTCAGCACCACCCGTAAACGCAGGCAGGCAGGCCCGCCACCATTGCGCATAGATTGACGAACATCTACAAATTCCACCCGTCCAATAGGGCCATTTCCCGCAACCAGCCTTTCACAATACCGCATTACTGATGGCGTTTGCTCACATTCTTTGGGCGCAATAAGTACCAGACGCTGTTCATTTGGCCACTGCACCAGCATGGAGTTAAACAAATACGAGCGAATTGCATCCCTGATCGGAACCTCGTCTTCCTGAACTTCAAGGAAAAATGGCTGAAACAAATCTGAGGCAGCATTTTGAATGTCAGTCAAAACCTGCTT
Source organism: Robiginitomaculum sp. (assembly GCA_027071965.1). Taxonomy (GTDB): domain Bacteria; phylum Pseudomonadota; class Alphaproteobacteria; order Caulobacterales; family Maricaulaceae; genus Robiginitomaculum_B. The sequence continues at coordinate 12,827 of JALSYJ010000084.1, forward strand.
CTTATCTGCAAAGGCCAACTCATGGAAAAACAGGCACTGCAAACTGCCAACACATACCACATCATTGTGAAAGGCACCGGCTTCAATGGCAGCCTTGCTTTGTTTTGCGAATACTGTTCGACCTGGTTTTAGCCCGTGCCGTCGCGCCAGGGATTGTACGGACATCAGGGTTTGGCGCGCTGGAAATTTGCTGTTTGCATCATTGCTATCCCGGCCAAAAACAAACAGCTCAACCCCGGGCGCACCATGCTCGGCACACAATCGTACGTGATTGGCTGCGCCCTCATCAGCAAATTGACTGTGCCCTGGTAAGGGATCATGTACAAAAAAGTGTTGTTCACTGGCAAAGGCAGAGCGCAGCGCCCGTGCCGTTTGCTCCGGCTCAATACTTCGGTGCAGCATTGTTGACAAATTGGCCGGGCTAAGATGCAACCTGCCATCAAATGTATCAGCCGAAGGACTTACCGTTGCTGCATTTGCGGCCCACATTGGCGAAGATGACAGGCTGGCCCGCGCCAATTCGGGGGTGGTTTTCCATGCATTTTCATAAACTTCAGAATCGCTTCCCCTGTATCCTGCCTGACGCAATAAGGGCAGGAACGGCCTCTCATGAGGCGGCAACACCCCTTGCACCAAACCGGCATCAGCCAGCCATTTCATCTTGTTCAAGCCCTGCAGGGCAGCCTGTCGTGGGCGGGATATCTGATCCTTGTTTTTTGCACTTGCAAGATTACCAAAGGACAAGCCGCCATAATTGTGGGTAAGTCCGACCAGGCCGTCAAAATTAGCTTCCACAGCGCTCATCTTTCAAGCCCCGGAACATCACTCCACACCGGAGCCGGGGCTTCTTGACTGGCCATTGGCCAGGCACAATAATCAGCAGCATACCATGCACCGGGGCGGTGATTACCACTAATGCCGGGCCCGCCAAATGGCAGAGAACTGGCAGCACCAGTAGTCGGCCGGTTAAAGTTTACAATCCCAGCCCGGATTTCATTGGTAAATTGTTGCCAAAGCCTGGAGCTGTCACTAATCAAGCCCGCCGCAAGGCCAAAGCGGGTATTGTTCGCTATTGCAATGGCATTATCAAAATCAGAGGCTCGATATATCTGCAACATTGGCCCAAAGGTTTCTTCATCGGCAACTATGGTATCACCCATTTCCAACAGGGACGGGCTAAGGGCTGCCGCTGACCATGACAGGGCTTTGGCACTGCGAATTGCAACTGCGCCTGAGGCAATATGAGAATCCTGATCGCGCAAAACCATTTCTGCAGCTTGTGGCGATATCAGACATCCGGAAAACGGCTGCGGATCAGATGACCATGGTGCAATATTAATGCGATCTATTTGTGCAATAATGGCCTCGACCAATTTATTACCAGCGGCACCATCTGGTAAAATCAGCCGCCGGGCGCAGGTGCATCTTTGACCAGAAGTAAGATAGGCGGATTGTACCACCAGATTAGCAGCAGCCTCTGTATCTGTGGCATCCCAGACCACCAAAGGATTATTGCCGCCCATTTCCAGTGCCAGCAAAATCTCAGGCCGACCGCCAAATTTCTTATGGATAAATGCCCCGGTTTTAGCTGAACCTGTAAACAAAACCCCATCCAGATCAGGGTGATCCAGCATGGCAGCTCCGACATCATGACCGCCTTGCACCAGATTTAACACCCCCTTGGGCAATCCGGCCTTACGCCACAGCTCACACATAAACTCACCGGTAGCCGGGGTAAGCTCGCTGGGCTTAAACACCACTGTATCACCGGCAATTAACGCTGGAATAATGTGGCCATTTGGCAAGTGAACGGGAAAGTTATACGGGCCAAACACAGCCAGAACCCCGTGAGGACGGTGGCGTAAACTGGCCGAGCCAAATGCGGTTTCAGTGCGGCTTTCTCCGGTTCTCTGCTCATAGGAGGCAATAGACAAGTCCACCTTTGCAATCATTGCTCCGACTTCGGCCTTGCTCTCCCAATGGGCCTTTCCGCTTTCCTGTGAAATCAGAGTGGCAAAATCTTCTCTATTGTCTTCTAATTGCCGCTTAAAAGCCTGCACAAAGACCAGTCTTTCTGCCAGACTTGAGCGTGCCCATGCCTTACCGGCAGTTTTGGCCGCCGCAAAAGACTCTGCTACCTGTTGCGGGCTGGCCGAATGGCTTTGCCATATTTGATCCCCGCTCGTTGGGTCAATTGATGAAAACAATGCGCCTTGACCCTTATGCCAGCTCCCATCCCAAAATCCGCCCGAATTTTTCATACTAACTCTCTATAAAACGAACGGGATCACCCGTTGCAACTTCCAACGCATCCAGTACGTGTGATTCAACTAAAATAGTACCATCTTTTTCATTAAATTCGGCCATTACCGGACAGGCACGAAATCCGTCCATACGCTCATTGGAAAGCAGGCCGCGAACAGAGCCGGCTCCTGATTTGGCAATGTGTAATACCCGGCTGTTTTTCACCCCCAACAAGTCATCTCTAGGGGCTGACATGGTCGGGCCGCCATCAAAAATATCAACCACCCGTTCATAGCGAAAACCTTCTTTCTCAAGCAGCCGCCTGGCACCCTTTCCATCACGATGCACCTGACCGATAGCATCACGTGCCTCTGGCGGGAGCAGATCAACATAAATCGGGTATTTGGGCATCAGGTCTGAAATAAACTGCTTATCGGAAACACCGGACAGGTAATCAGCTTCATCAAAGCTCATCTGAAAAAACTTTTTGGCTAAATGCTGATAAAATGGACAGGAACCGTCATCATTTACCACACCGCGCAGTTCAGACAAAATAGTACGGCCAAAACGCTCTGTCTCAGTGGCAATCAACAAATATCGGGAGCGAGCAATCAAAGACCCGGTGCCACCGCCGCGAAATTCCGGATGAACAAAAAGCGTCCCTACTTCCGTGGCTCCTGCATATTCGTTGACCAAAATCATTAAATCCATATCAAATCTGCGATCAGCAGTACTGGACACCTGGGCTATTGAAAACAGTTTATAGCTAAAAAACGGTTTGGATTTTCCAACACCTACCTTTACCGCTGATGTTCCGACAATTTTACCGGTATCCATATGTTCAAGCACCAGCAAATAGCCTTCTTCTCCTGGCTCTTCGACAGCTTTGGCAAAGCTTTCCTCAGAAAGCAAAATACGTGATTCCAGCAGTTTCGGATCATCGGGCAAGGATGTAAATCCCAGACCGGACAATCTGGCCAGTTCTATAAAATCATCACGATCAGACGTCCGAATAGGCCTTACTCGAAACATGGCAGCCTCCTATTTCAGATTACGCAGAGATTTTGCGTCAAAATCTCCATTGGCAAATTTGAACAACAACAAGGCAGACAATTGCGCCCGTTCAACAAAACTGGAAGTAATTACAAATTCGCGATCCGAATGTATCTCACCCCCGCAAACCCCTAATGTGTCAACATTCGGGCATCCCGCAGCCCACAAATTATTGCCCTCACAAACCCCGCCAGTGCTATTCCAGACCAAATCCATTCCCAGCGCCTGCCCGGCAG
>JALSYJ010000085.1 GCA_027071965.1 Robiginitomaculum sp.
CCAGCCCCAAGGCCACGGTTCCGGTTCTGGTATTGCCTGATGGCGAGGTTATAGATGAAAGTTTGGAAATTATGCTTTGGGCTTTGCAACAAAATGATCCAAATCATATTTTGCCGGAAACGCCGCAGGAGTTGAATAGAATATCCGATTTAATCAGAACCAATGATGAAAAATTCAAACATCATCTTGATGCCTATAAATATGCCGGCAAAGATGAAACCAGACAGGCGCATATTCACCGCGCTGCCGGGCTGGATTTTTTACAATATCTGGCACAAAGGCTTCGCAATGGCGGTTTTTTATTCGGCTCAGCCATATCCCTGGCGGATCTGGCAATTTTTCCCTTCATTAGACAATTTGCCGGGGTTGATCGCAAATGGTTTGAGCAAAATGCCCCTGATTCTGTTAGGAATTGGCTTGATGTACATATTGATTCAGCGCAGTTTTCCCATGTAATGCAAAAGCTGGAATTCTGGCAGGCCGGACAAGCGCCGGTATTATTTCCGTTTTCAGATACAGGCCCAGACACAAGTTCAGCCCCAGATACAGGCAATGGCTTATGAAATTTGACCCTCCATTATTAACTGGTGTTCTAAAACAACGCTATAAACGGTTTCTGGCCGATATAGAGACCGAAACCGGCGAGACAATTACTGTGCATTGTGCCAATCCCGGCTCAATGCTGGGGCTGACCAGTCCGGGGAACAAGGTTTGTTATTCTGACAGTAAAAACCCGAAGCGCAAACTACCCATGAGTCTGGAAATGATCAAAACCAATGGCGCATGGGTTGGCATTAACACCCATCTGGCCAATCGTCTGGCCGAAGAAGCAATCATCAATGGAACCATCAGCAAATTACAGGCTTATTCCTCCATTCGCAGGGAAGTTAAATATGGCCAGAACAGCCGCATTGACTTATTGCTCGAACATCCAGAGCGGCGCCCCTGTTATGTGGAAGTCAAAAGCGTTACTCTTTCACGAGGCAATCAGCTGGCAGAATTTCCTGATAGTGTAACTACCCGCGGTGCCAAACATCTGGGCGAATTGGAAAACCAGATCAATAATGGCGCCCGGGCCGTACAATTGTTTGTAATACAGCGCAGTGATTGTAATCAGTTCGCACCGGCAATTGATATTGATCCTGTTTATAGCCGCGCCTTGCAGCAGGCTAAAGAATCCGGTGTGGAAATACTTGCATATGGATGTGATATCTGCCCTGCACAAATTATTATAAACCGGCAGATTGATTGCAATATAAGCCAGAACATAAACTAGGGTTCTTATGACTGACTTTATTGACGAAGCAGTGGCTGAAGCCAATATTATCTTAAAGAGTGAAAAAACCGGTGCAGATATTTATCGCTGCACCCTAAGCAGTGATTATTGTCAGATGACACGCGATATCACAGTAAAAACAGGTGTTACAGCACCCCCGGACATAGGTAATTTATTGTATTATTTTGCACAGATCGCCCAAAGCGTCCGCAGCACTGATGATTTTGAAGACTGGGCAGAAGAGACGGGCCATGACACTGCGGACAAGGATGCAAAATCCAGATATAAACAACAGTGCAAAGACACACAGGAGTTACGTACACTTTTAGGTGGCTATTGTTTTGATAATTTGCTGCAAGCTCTTGCAATTCATCAGGCCATAAGCAACGCCATACAACGTTAGGTGCGCATTTATACAACAACAGGTAAGTGTAAGTTCGGGGTTGAATTTTCAGCCGTGACTTGCCAAGTTTCTCCAAACGCAATTTTACCTCTAACCAATCCCCGTGGGGCTTATATGACTAATCAGCCGAACTGGGATTTTCCCGATCCCTTTGTACACAAGGTAATAGCCAAGCCTGCGCATATTGACTTATTTGGCCATGTGAATAACGCCATTTATAATCAGTGGCTTGACGAATGTGCATGGGCGCATTGGAACAGTTTTGGCCTTGACCCTGATGACTGTGCCAAAGCCCGGCGCGGAATGGCGGTAATTCGGGCTGAATCCGACTATCTGCAAGCCTGCTATGAAGGTGACGAATTACTGGTTGCGGTATGGGTTACCGCATCAGATGGCAGATTGCGCGCCAGACGTAATTATCAGATTTGCCGGGCCGATAACGGGGCCACCGTATTTCGTGCCAAATGGAAATTGATCTGCATAAATCTGGACAATGGTCGCCCAGCGCGTATGAGTAGGGAGTTACGAGACCATTATCAGGTATTAAAATCCGTAGAAAATTATATAGCTGGAACAAAAGCCAATGTATAGCGACGCAAATGAAGCCCCAAATGGACGCGGAACCACCATAAAGCTCCACGATGAGGAAGCCTTTGCCGGAATGCGGGCTGCGGGACGACTGGCTGCTGAATGTCTGGATATGCTTGCCCCCTTGATGGTTCCTGGCGCAATAACCGACGAGATTGATAAAGCAGCCCGTGAATTCATATTGGATAATGGCGCCCTGCCCGCCTGTCTGTTTTATCGGGGGTATACAAAAACCTTATGCATATCGAGCAATCACGTTGTGTGCCACGGAATTCCATCTGCCAAGGCCCTAAAAAACGGGGATATCGCCAATGTTGATGTAACTCTGGTTCTTGATGGCTGGCATGGTGATACTTCACGCATGTTTGCAATTGGACAGGTAAAGCGCAATGCCAGACGGCTCATTGACGTGACCTATGAGGCGCTTATGCGAGGAGTTGCCGAAGTAAAGCCCGGCGCAACCTTGGGGTGTATTGGTGCTGCCATTCAGGAATATGCCGAAGAAAACCGTTGCTCGGTAGTACGGGATTTTTGCGGTCATGGTCTGGGGCGGGTATTTCATGACAACCCGAATGTTTTACATTATGGCACGCGGCAAACTGGAGCCGAATTGCGCGAAGGCATGTTCTTTACCATTGAACCAATGCTCAACCTTGGCAAGCCCGCAGTAAAAATTTTAAGCGACGGATGGACGGCTGTAACCCGTGACAGATCACTTTCAGCGCAGTTTGAGCATTCAATCGGGGTCAAGGCAGATGGTGCAGAAATATTCACCCTGTCGCCTTCCGGACTGCATAATCCGGCGGCTTAATGGACAAAAAAACTACAGCAAGACCTCATTTTCATGGCCATCGTGAACGCCTGCGCAAGCGCTTTGACGAAGCAGGAGCAGAAGCTCTGGCGGATTATGAACTTCTGGAGTTGATTTTATTTCGCGCAATTCCCAGGCGTGATGTTAAAGCATTGGCCAAAACCCTGATCGAAAAATTTGGTGATTTCCCTGCGGTTCTGGCCGCCGAACCAGACCGTCTTATTGAAATTCCTGGCATTAGCACTGCCGTAGCCCGTGAAATAAAGATCATTCGCGCTGCTGGTTTGAAAATGCAGAAGGAAAGCCTGCAAAGCCAGCCTGTAATAAGTTCATGGAGTGCGCTGGAAAGATATTGCCGCTCGTTGCTTGCCCATGAAAAACGCGAACAGTTCAGGGTATTGTTTCTGGACAAGAAAAACCGCTTGATTGCTGATGAGCAACAAAATCAGGGCACAGTGGATCACACCCCGGTATATCCGCGTGAAGTCATGCGCCGGGCACTGGAATTAGGATCATCGGCAGTAATTTTGGTGCATAATCACCCAAGCGGCGATCCAACCCCGTCAGCAGCAGATATAGAAACCACCAAAAAAATCATCGATGCCGGCAAGCCATTGCACGTTAAAGTCCATGACCACATCATTGTCGGAAAGACAATGACTACCAGTTTTAAGTCCTTGCAATTGATCTAATCCGTTGTGTCCGGTTCTGATCCGGGTGCCAGTTTCAGCTTTAATCCGCTCAAATCCTCCGACATCAGAATCTGACAGGACAGGCGGGAGTTTTCCTGTACTTCAAAGGCCTCATCCAGCATGTCCTCCTCATCCTCATCGGGCGCAATCAGTTTATCCACCCAATCATCATCAACATAGACATGGCAGGTTGCACATGAACAGGCGCCACCGCATTCTGCCTTAACCGGCAGACCATAATCGCGGATCACCTCCATCGCCCGCCAGCCATCAAGAGCTATCAATTCATGAACTTTGCCCTGCTGATCGGTCACATGCAGGATAATTTGTTTTTGTTCACTCATAAAATCACCTGCCCAGTCTTGTCATTACCCGGTCTATCCAGTTGCAGACTCCAGGGAATTTGCTCATGTCAAATCCGCCCTCATCAGCAAATCTGCTATATGCCACAAGACAGATATCGGCCAGAGA
>JALSYJ010000086.1 GCA_027071965.1 Robiginitomaculum sp.
GGGGATAGATTTGTTGCCGCTGCCTATTTTGTTGAAGCCATACGCCGTCAGGTGTTTTCCCTTTATGGTGAGGATCAGCTTTATGACGGCGGGCTTTCCATCCGTACCACGCTGGACACAAATTTACAGCAAATCGCACGTAGCGCCTTGCGTGACAGTCTGGAGGAATATGATCGCCGTCATGGGTTTCGTGGCCCGCTTGCAGCGCGTAAAACCCCCGAAGGAGACGACATTGCCCTTGCCGATATGAAGCGGCCTGCAGGTATTGATCAAAGCTGGGAGCTGGCACAGGTGGTTGCTGTTAGTGATGAAGCAGCGCAAATTGTATTAAGTGATGGCGAAACTGGCAGTATTGCCCTATCGGAGTTGACCTGGGCACGCAAGCCATTGCCAAGGGCAGCGCTAGGGCCAAATATCAAGACTGCTCATGAAGTATTATCCAAGAATGATCTGATTTTGGTTGAGCGGCTCAAAGATGATGAACAGCAATACGGATTGCGGCAAATACCCAAGGTCAATGGCGCAATCATTGCCATGGACCCTCATACCGGGCGAGTGCTGGCCATGGTTGGTGGTTACAGCCATGCCTTGAGTGAGTTTAACCGGGCAACACAGGCCAGACGGCAAATCGGTTCGGCTTTTAAGCCATTTGTGTATTCAGCAGCTCTGGAGATGGATTACACGCCGGTAAGCCTGATTCTCGATGCTCCGTTTATTGCGGATGGCGGAGCGCAAACCAGATTTTACAAGCCCCAGAATTATGAATCCGGTCAGTTTTACGGCCTGTCTACATTGCGCCTTGGTATTGAAAAATCACGCAATGTGATGACTGTGCGTCTGGCGCAGGAAATCGGTATGAAACCTATTGTGGAGATGGGAAAGCGGGTCGGGATATATGATGAACTGGCTCCTGTTCTGGCCATGTCTTTAGGAGCCGGCGAAACTACCCTGTGGCGGCTGGTTGGCGCTTATGCGGCTCTGGTCAATGGTGGAAAACTGGTGGAGCCTACTATTTTGGATAGGGTGCAGGATCGCGATGGGAAAACCATTCTAAAACATGATGTTCGTGATTGTCCTGGCTGTGTGGTTCCTGTGGAAGAGCCAATGGATGGTGCTATTTCTGCGCGCCCGGTTCTTGTCGAGCCGACTTTGCCCGATTCCCGCAAGGAGGTTTTGGATCCGGTTACGGCATATCAGATGGTGAGTATCCTGGAAGGGGCTGTGCAGCGTGGAACCGGGGTAAGGCTGCGTTCTCTTGGCAAGACCTTGGGCGGTAAGACCGGCACTACAAATGAGATGAAAGATGCATGGTTCCTGGGGTTCTCACCAGATCTGGTGGTCGGGGTCTATACAGGTTTTGATACCCCGTCCACTTTGGGCAAGGATGAAGCGGGCAGCCGGGTGGCCCTGCCGGTTTTTAAGCGGTTTATGGAAAAAGCCCTAAAAGATGTAAACAATGCTCCGTTTCGTATTCCAGACGGGGTCAGTCTGGTCTGGGTTAATGCCAAAACCGGCGAAATTGCCAGACCGGATGCCCCCGGAGCAATTCTTGAAGCTTTCAGGCCGGGCACGGAGCCAACAAGGGCAGATCGTGGCGTGCGCCTGTCCATTGGTGGCGGTTTGCGGACTGCTCCTTTAGATGGTGAGGGTGATGAGGAAGAAACCACCGAAGAAGATTTGTTACTTGATGGGGTTTATTGAGCATTTTTAGCAAAAGTGGGAAGTTTTTATCTGTCCTATCGCTTCGCTGCTTGAGGACTCTATGTTTGCGCTACCGCCTATCGGCTACTTGAGCGCGGGTTTTGCGGTTCAAAAATGCGATAAACAAAGATTTGCATTTTTAGCAAAAGTGGGAAGCTCTTTTAATGTCCTATCGCCTAGCGGCTACTTGAGGACTCTTTATCTGTCCTATCGCTTCGCTGCTTGAGGGAGTCTTTATCTGTCCTATCGCTTCGCTGCTTGAGGACGGGTTTTGTGGTCAAAAATGCGATAAAACAAATGTTCAGAATAGGTTTCTGGTTCACCTTTAACCTAGGGGCATGACCCTGAAATGAACTAATATCCCTTTTGTTCCAGATCGCGTTCCACAGCAGAATAATCCACCTTGCCGGTTCCCAGCACGGGGATTGAGCTTACAATTTCGATCTTTTTTGGAACGGCCAGTTCCGGCACTCCGTGGGATTGCGCCCATGCCAGCAATTCGGAACGGTTGGCGCAGTCGCAATCACTGGTCAAAATGATAGTTTCGCCTTTGGTCTTGTGAGGACGGCAAATCGCTACGTGTTCATTATCAGGCCATACAGCTTTTGCGCAGTTCTCCACCACGGCTAAAGACACCATTTCGCCAGCAATTTTTGCAAAACGCTTGGCCCGCCCCTTAATGGAGACATAGCCTTCCTCATCTATTTCAACAATGTCGCCGGTATCGTGCCAGCCATCTGACGTAGGTACAATTTCCCCCGGATTTTGGGCATATATATAGCCTTTCATCACATTTACGCCGCGTACAAACAAACGCCCGCCTTTTTTAATTCCAGCTACCGGCTCAAGCCGTGATTCAATGCCGGGTAACAATTTGCCAACCGTTCCATGACGATTGTCTTCTGGCTTATTGACTGCAATCACAGGGGCAGCTTCAGTGGCGCCATATCCCTCAAGTATCGGAAAATCAAACTTTTTGCGGATCATTGCTCTGGTTTCATCGCGAACCCTTTCAGCACCGCATACGGCAAAGCGTAAATTGTCCATATCCCCCTGATTACCGGCACGGGCATAGCGAGTGACAAATGTATCTGTGGCAAACAAAATCGTTGCCCCGGATTTTCTGATACGCTCCGGTATGGTTTTGGTGTGCAGGGGCGATGGGTATAAGGAGGCTTTCATGCCGGTAAAAAGCGGCAATAACGCACCGCCAGTTAATCCGAAGCAATGAAAAGTAGGTAGCGGGTTAAACACAATATCATCAGTGCGCAGATCAATATGTGCGCGTATTTGTTCGACATTTCCCACGACATTTGCATGGGAGAGGACCACGCCTTTGGGATCGCCTTCCGTGCCGGAAGTAAACAATATTACCCCGGGGTCTGACCAGTTTGAGCGGGCCTTGAACATCCATGGAAAAACCGGCCCCAATACTGCTGTTAGCTTGTCTTTGATATTTAGCTCTTCGCGCAGATCTTCAAGATATAGAAAAGTGGCAGTATCGGTTAAGGAGTCAATTAAATCATCAAGTTCTGCCAGTTTTACAAACCTGTGTGCTGTGACTATTGAACTGACCTCAGCCATTTTACAGGCTAGCTTTATATTGCGGGTTCCGGCGGTGAAATTCATCATTGCAGGGATTCTTCCTGCAACCAGAATAGCAAAAAAGGCGATCAGTGCCCCGGCTCCGGTAGGCAGCATGATTCCGATTTTTTCACCAGGCTTGCTATGGCGCTTTAATACGCTGCCGATTGCAAAACTGGCTCTGACTAAATCTCCATAAGTATAGGATTTATCGTCGGCATCAACCAGTGCATCGGTTTTGGCTCCATATCTGGACTTGGCTTTCAGGAGCGCGGAAAACAGTGTCATGTGGGCAAGCTTGTCAGAGTATTTGGTCATGTTTTGGCAATCGGTAATTAACAGGATTTGCCATAATACCCTTGTGCATGCAGTATGTCATCTATTTGATGCAAGAGTCAGAAGAAGACTGTTAGGCTGGTCATGGTGTTAAGGTGATATGCCAGAGGAAAAATGCGGATGAAATTAAAGAGTCCCGACCTTAGTTCAATACTGGTAGATAACCGGGAGCAGTTTTTAGGCTTTATCGCCAGCAGGCTTGGCAGCGCCAGTGATGCTGAGGATGTGTTGCAGGATTTTTGCGTGCGGGCCATTGCTCATCAAAACCAGTTGAAACGCAATCAAAGCATGGTTGCGTGGTTGTATTCGGTTTTGCGCTCAACGATTGCTGATTATTATCGTAAATTGGGTCGTCAGGGGCGGCTTAAACAGAGCTATCAACAGCAAACGCTTGCTTTGAATGAGCATTTTAGTACAGAGGAGAGTTTTGCCAGTTTTTGCCAGTGCATGCATGGACTATTACCGGCTTTACGTCCGGATCAGGCGGAACTTTTGCAGAAACTGGACATAACAGATGGTGACAGAGCAGAAGTGGCAACTGAACTTGGTATTACTACCGGCGCGCTTGCTGTACGTCTGCACCG
>JALSYJ010000087.1 GCA_027071965.1 Robiginitomaculum sp.
CAGCCCGCACCATGCTTTCGATCATAAAGCCGGTTTTAGGAACTCCTACCGGTACCGGAGTTGCGCCTACCGGAGGAATGGCAATACACACCCCAACCGAGAAAATTTCAGGATATTTCGGATTTTGCTGATGTTCATTGACCAGAATAAAGCCCATTGGATTGACTAGGCCCTCCAACCCTTGCACGGCATCAATGCCCTTAAACCCCGGAATCATCATTGAATGGGCAAAGGGCAGGCTGTGGGTGGCTTTGACGCTGCCATCTTCGTTTAGCTCCTCCACTTCGGTAGTGTTTTCAGTGATTTTGGTGATTTTGGCATTGCATATCCAGTTAATATGGCGGTTGCGCAATTCAGATTCGAGCATGCCCTTGGTATCACCTACTCCGCCCAGACCCAAATGACCGATAAATGGCTCCGCAGTAACAAAAGTCATAGGCACTTTGTCGCGTATTTTTCTGCGTCTAAGATCCGTATCCATAATCAGCGCAAATTCATAAGCCGGGCCATAACATGATGCCCCTTGCACCGCGCCAACTACTATCGGGCCGGGTTTTTTCACAAATTCCAGCCATTTCCTGCGCGCCTGTTCCGCATGATCAGTAGAACAGATTGAAACCGTATTGGCCTCTGGCCCAAAACCATCAATAGCAGCAAAGTTTAATTCCGGCCCGGTGGCAATCACCAGATAATCATAAACTATGCTGGGCTCGTTTTCCAATTCGATGGTTTTTGTTTCGGGCAAAACTCTGGCAATATTGGCGCAGACAAAATCAATCTGTTTTTTCCTGAACATGGTACCAAGTTCGACACGAATATCGTCTGGTTTGCGCCAATCCACTGCCACCCACGGGTTTGACGGGGTAAAATCGAAGGTCGGTCGATTATTAATAACGGTTATTTTGTCTTCGGTTCGGGCTTTGGCTCGCATTTCCAGTGCCATGGGCACTCCGCCAAGACCGGCTCCAAGGATCACAATATGTGCCATAGTCTACCCCTTGCCTGATTATTTTGCGTTTACGGCAGTATACACCCCGAATATGGTGGCTTGACAAGTAAAATCAGGATGAAGCGGCAATGGTGCGACTTATCCATGCTCCGCCCAATACTCGTGAAGCCTGCTTGCCAACGCCATAAAACACACATGCCTGCCCAGGTGCCACCCCTTCTTCAAAGACATCCAGATCCACCAGCATACGGTTGTCTTCATCAAGAGACAGCCGACCAGCAACCGCAGGTCTGGTCGAGCGAACCTTTACCTGCACGGGCAATTGTTCATCATCATGCAAAGGTCTGGCAAGCCAGTTGGGGCTATCAAGATAAATTCTTCTGGTCAGCAAAGCCTGTTTTGGCCCTACGGTTACTTCTTTGGTAAAAGGGTTTAATCGCAGCACATAAAGCGGGGTGCCAGCAGCAATTCCAAGCCCCCGCCTTTGGCCGATAGTGTAATGAACCAGCCCCTTGTGACGGCCCAGTATTTTTCCGTCCTGATTGACAATATTGCCAGGCTTGTTTGCTCCGGGACGGACACGCTCTACTATATCTGCGTAATTTCCTTCAGGCACAAAGCAAATATCCTGACTGTCAGGCTTGTTGGCCGCATCCAGCCCCATTTGGCCTGCCAGCCTGCGCACCTCATCCTTGTGCAAAGAGCCTAAGGGAAAGCGCAAAAACTCTAATTGTTCCTCGGTGGTGGCAAATAAAAAATAGCTCTGGTCTTTGCCTTCATCCACCGCCCGGTGCATCTCAGGGCCGTCTTTGCCAATAATCCGCCTGATATAGTGGCCGGTGACCATACAGGCTGCACCCAGATCTCTGGCGGTGGCCAGCAAATCATTAAATTTTACTGATTGATTGCATCTGATACATGGAATTGGGGTTTGCCCGGATAAATAGGTGTCGGCAAAATCCTCAATGACTGTTTCCGTGAACCGGCTTTCATAGTCCAGCACATAATGGGCAAATCCCAATTGTGCAGCAGCACGGGCCGCATCGGCAATATCCTGTCCGGCGCAGCACGCTCCTTTTTTGGCAATGGCAGCCCCATGGTCGTATAATTGCAGGGTAATGCCAACCACATCATAGCCTGCAGTTTTAAGCAGGGCTGCGGTAAGGGTTGAGTCGACCCCGCCGGACATAGCCACAACCACCCGGGTTGATGCCGGCTCCCCCGGCAAATCCAAAACAGACGAATCAAGAGCCCGGCGTACAACCGGGTCAGACAAAGAAAACATAACACTCTCCCAACGGGATCAAGGGCCCGTAGCAGATATTCAACAATTATAGCTCTCATACGGCCTTTATTTGCGGTTGAAAAGGCCTGCCCCTGCGACGTTTGCGCCAATTTTCAAACCAATACTTGATCCCGGGCACCGCTCAGTGTAACCCGGACACATCGGATCAATCTGTATTTGCACGAGGGGAAAACCATGAGCACGTATGAACGCGGCACACAAGACATTTCACACCACAAGGACACCTATAAGCTGATGATGGATATTACCATCTGGTCTGGTGGCTTGCTGGGAGCCAATATTTTATTTTTCACACTGCTCTTTGGCGCTAAAATAGCATGGTTTCCTTCTTTGGTCATTTCTTTGGTGGTAGCAATACTTGCCGGAATGTTTCTAAAGCGCGGCGCTGCATGGCACGGGGTTATGATCTCCATGGCTGTTTTTGCCGCAATTGCCAGCATGGCAGTTTCGTTCTTAGCCGGATTAGGCTGATACATACGAGGCATTTACAGGCTGACAAGGGGCTTTTAATCAACAATTTTCCGGGTGATGACATATGAAACTTGGCGTCCTGAATGAAACCAGTCTGGATGAGGCGCGGATTGCGCTGACACCACAAACCATCAGCAAGCTAATTGCTACCGGCCATGAGATTGTTGTTGAAAGCGGCGCAGGAAAATCTGCAAACTTAAGCGATAGCGCCTTGCGCGATGCCGGCGCCAGTATTGCCAAAACTGCCAAGGGCGCTGTTAATAGTGTTGATATTCTGCTTGCAGTAGGCAGACCTGATCCCGGTATTTTGACCCATATGAAAAAGGGCAGTGCCATAATTGCCCTGCTTGATCCGTTTGATGACCCGGGGTTTGTGCAGTCATGCGCTGATAAAAACATTGATGCCTTTGCCATGGAGCTTATCCCAAGGATCAGCCGGGCGCAAAGCATGGATGCCTTGTCTTCACAATCAAATCTGGCCGGTTATCGCGCAGTTATTGAAGCTGCAGAAATTTATGGCAGAGCCTTGCCAATGATGATGACTGCTGCCGGTACTGTGGCCGCGGCCAAGGTTTTTGTCATGGGGGCGGGAGTTGCTGGTCTACAGGCTATTGCCACTGCCAGACGTTTGGGCGCCATTGTTTCGGCCACCGATGTCCGTCCCGCCGCTAAGGAACAGGTGGCTTCGCTGGGGGCCAAATTTATCGCCGTAGAAGACGATGAGTTCAAAGAAGCTGAAACCGCAGGCGGATACGCCCGGCAAATGTCACCAGAATATCAAAAGAAACAGGCAGAGCTGATAGCAACGCATATTGCAAAGCAGGATATTGTAATCACCACAGCTTTGATCCCCGGACGGGCGGCACCCAGATTGATTGACAGCAAGATGGTCAAATCAATGACCGATGGCTCGGTGATCATTGATATGGCAGCGGAGCGCGGTGGTAATTGCGAGTTGACTGATCCCGGTAAAGTCGTGGTTTGCCACGGTGTTACCATTGCCGGTTTCACCAATCTGGTTTCGAGACTGGCTGCGGACAGTTCAGCATTATATGGTCGTAACATAGCAGCCTTACTGCCCCTGCTTAGTGCAGAAAACGGCTCTTACTCACCAGACTGGGAAGATGAAATTGTGCTTGGAGCCAATGTCAGCCGTGATGGTAAAATTACCAATGAAAACCTGGCCAAAGCACTTACGGCAAAAACACCGCCTGTTAAAAAAGCCCCGGCGAAGAAGCCGGCCAGCAAGACGGCCGCAAAGAAACCTGCCACAAAGAAACCTGTAAGCAAAAAAACAACTGCTAAAAAACCCGCTGCCAAGCGGGCCGCGCCGAAGAAAAAAGGAAGCTGAACCATGGAAGCTGTTGATCCGTTCGTGTTACGTCTTGCGATTTTCGTAATGGCCTGTTTTGTCGGTTATTTTGTGGTGTGGAGTGTAACTCCCGCCT
>JALSYJ010000088.1 GCA_027071965.1 Robiginitomaculum sp.
CGCTGGCCATCGTGGGCTGGTTGGTAGCGCCATCGTGCGAAACCTGCAAGCCAATGGCTACAGTAATATTCTATGCCGTACCAGCAAGGAGCTCGACCTGAAGAATCAGGCGGCAGTTGATGCATTCTTTGCAGAAGAAAAACCTGACTATGTTTTTCTGGCAGCTGCGAAAGTCGGCGGCATACACGCAAACGACACCTATCCTGCAGACTTTATCCGCGATAATCTGCAAATCCAGACCAATGTGATAGATGCTGCCTGGCGAAACAGTGCAAAAAAATTATTATTCCTCGGTTCCTCGTGTATTTACCCCAAGTTCGCGCCGCAGCCCATGAAGGAAGAATACCTGCTGACCGGTGAACTTGAGCCAACCAATGAATGGTATGCGGTCGCAAAAATTGCAGGCATAAAAATGTGCCAGGCCTACAAAAAACAGTACGGTTTCAACGCGATTTCAATTATGCCAACTAATCTGTATGGTCCGGGTGATAACTTTAACCTGGAAAACTCTCACGTGCTGCCGGCGCTTATCCGAAAATTTCATGATGCGAAAGAGCGTGGCGACAAAGCCGTTGAGGTATGGGGGACTGGCTCGCCACGCCGTGAATTCTTACATGTGGATGATATGGCTGATGCTAGTGTGTACTTGATGAATAACTACGATGGCACCGACATAGTAAACATCGGTGTAGGTGAGGATGTTACCATTAGAGAATTGGCGGAATTGGTAAAAGATATTGTTGGTTTTAACGGTAGCCTCTTATTTGATAGTGCAAAACCTGATGGAACGCCGCGCAAACTGTTGGATGTGAGTCGATTGCATGCAATAGGATGGAAAGCAAATATTTCTCTATCAGATGGTGTTTCGCAAACATACAGATGGTATCTTGACAATATTGAAAGTTTTAGACGCTAGTTAGGCGTAAAGTTGGGTGGTATGGAGAATAGTTTTATTTTCGCTGTCTGATGCTTTGCAGGATGTCGCGCCAAATGAATAGCCATATGAATAACGGTGTTGATATGAAATTTCTGCGCCACATTCTTTTAGGTTCTTTTATTAGTCTAAAAAGCCATTCAAGCCCAAGTTTTCGCATCCATTCAGGTGCGCGTGGGTATGTGCCTGCATAGAAGTCAAAAACAGCACCGATCGATCCAATTATTGGCGCTGACAAAGAGCTTCTGTTTTTCTCGGCCCATTTTTCCTGTTTGGGTGCTGTCATACCTACCCATAAAACATCCGGATTTTTTTTGTTTATTTCGTTTATCATTTCATTGTTGGTGTTGTCTGGCCAGTCGCCAAACGGGGGGGAGATTAGCCCGCAAAGATCTATGTTTGGGTAATCTTTTATAAATTGCTGTTCGATAAGTTCGAGTACATGCGGTGATGAGCCGAAAAAAAACACACGCCCGCTGCCTCGTTCATTCAGTGCAGCCATTAATGCTTCAAAATAATTATGCCCCGCAATTCTTGGGCCAACATCTTTGTTTGTCAACTTTGCGACCATTGTAACGCCTACACCGTCAGCCACTGAAAAATCTGCTCTGTTCAAGGCGTTGTAAAAGTCTTTGTCTTTTGTTGACTCAACTAATGAGTGGGGATTGGCGCATACGAATGTAGATGTCTGATCATGTTTATCGATTCGAGTGAGCGACTCCTGCACGATCTCATCAAGTGTACCGGAGCCCACGCCAACACCAAGAATTTGTGAAGATTTTCGAACGGTCATCATTACTTTGTCAGTATTTTTGAATAGATATCGGTAATATAGCGCAAGTTACGTTCTTCAGTATATTTCTCTTCAAATACCTGGCGTGCATATCGACTCATTTGATCGCTATGTTCAGATAAGGACCAATAGCGCCTGACGCAATCACTCAAGTCTTGTGCGTTACCTGCTTGAAACTTGAGTCCTGTCTGATCTTCCTCAATCAATTCGTCAATGCTGCCAATACGTGAACCAATAATTGGGGTGGCGCTTGCGAAAGCCTCAAGAATCACCATAGGAAACCCCTCATACCATTCTGAGGGTAGTATTTGTACTCGAGCCTTTCGGATGATGGCCAGGACCTCGTCTCTTTGAATAGAACCATAGAAGGTGACAGGTAGTTGTTTTTGTTTGCAATATTTTTCAAGTTCGTGTCGTAATGGGCCATCGCCAAGGACATAAAGTTTAATATCCTTGAGGCTGGACCATGCCTGCATCATGGTTCTAACACCCTTTTCTTCGCTAAGGCGTCCTACGAATACTGCATAATTATCCTTTGATAAATCCGGAGCCGGGGGTGAAGGTAGAAAGTTTGGCTTTACTGCTACCCGTGCTGAAGGGATGCCAGCTGCGATCATCCGGCTAGCAGCGAATTGAGTAAGGGCAATATATTGATCGACTTGTCCGTAGTTTCTATTTGCTCTATTAATTGCAATCATTGCAGTTAGAGGTAGAGTGGTCAGCAGAGAACCCCGATAACAACGGTGTTTAAGCGAATTGTACAAGCTGCCAGTAATGCAGTCTTCACAGGGTTGATTATTGCGTTGAAGTAGGGCACCTGGGCAGATCATGCGATAATTATGTAGAGTCTGCACAATAGGTGTGCTGAGGTCGCGGCAAGCCTTATATACGCTTGGAGACAGCAGGGGAAAGGTATTATGGAAGTGTACAATGTCTGGCTTGTGAGAGTGCAGTATCTCTACAAGATTCTTATAGCTTTCGCGTGACCATATTGTTTGTAGCCCAAGTTTTATTTGCTTGCTAATTGAGGATGCGTCAATATCATCATTATGTACATTGTATGTAATGACGTCCATGCCGCTTTTTTTCAGCATGGCTGCTTCGTTAAGAAAAACAGCATCTTCGCCGCTTGGTGCAGAAGATCGATAAAACTCGTGAACAAGCAAAAGTTTCAATTCTGTTCCTTATTCTTTGCGTTAACTGAATTATCTGGCTTATGCAGTTCATTGTATAGTATTTCTATACGCTCATGTTTTGACTCCCAGGATAGAGTTTTCATAGCGTGTTCGACTGCATTTGCGGAATGTCTGGAAAGTTTGTCAGGGTTGTTATAATAATCGATAAGAGCGTTACCAAGGCGCTCAACGACTGAGTCTTTGTCTGTTACTGAGACGCGATAGCCAGTGTTATCAGTCACCATGGACCCAGGGCCGCCATAATCCAAGGAAATAACTGGCAGGCCCAGGCTCATTGCCTCGATTACAACCATGCCGCCACCCTCAGTGCTTGGGAACAGGAAAACCGAACTGCCTGCCATGAGTTTTAATACTTCATGTTGTGTGCGCCATGAATGAAATATGATATCGTTTTTTGATTTGCCTGCTTCTGCGAGGCTTTTTAAGTACTTCTCCTCAGGACCTCTTCCCACAAGTATCAGTCTGCTGCCAGGTATTTTGCTGTGCGCTTTTTGGAATGCTTCGATAGCTAGATGAGGGCATTTTGTGTGGTGAAATCTCCCTACATAAAGCACATCAAAATTTTCTGATTTTTTACATCGTGCAGGGTTGTCTGCTTGTGAGTGTGCAATTGCGCTTTCTATCACAACTTTATTCTTTGCAAGCATTGAAATCGGAAAGTGTTCAGTGATTTCCTTGTTTATGGCAATTATTTTTCTGGCTCGGATAACAGTCATCCAATACAGTGGGTCAATGAGGCGCATGCCTGACTGAATTCCAAGCCTTGTGATTTCAGATAGCAGTGCCCTGTTGTGTGGCAGAAGCTGTCTGGGTATGCTGGGATGGCTACCTATTGGTCCCCAAATAAATGGCGCAGGAACGAGCGCAGCAAAGCTCCATAACCAGTCATTAACGAAAGATACATGGTGGGCGAGGTCAAAGTTGACTGACTTATGAAGCTTTCTGCACTTATAGAGAGCAAAAAATTGCCACAAATAATAATATGTCCTTACTCCCCTTTGTCCTTTTTTCCAGAAAGTCAGCCAGTTAGGTACATCGACATAGATGAAATTTAGATTAAGATCAGGGTGTTCTGCAAGATAGTTTTCTATCGGCTCACTGTTGTTATATTTGGTAAATACCCAGGTATGGTTTTTTTTGGAGATCAGTTTGACCCAGTTCCATCCAACACCTGGTTCTGACCCTTTTTCGGGCTCGCAGGCATAAGCTGCGACACATACACGCCTGGGAATGGCCCCATGTCTTATAGTG
>JALSYJ010000089.1 GCA_027071965.1 Robiginitomaculum sp.
CCATAGTGCGATAAACAGCATCTGGTGGGTTTTTGCTATTTGGGCAACCAAGGGCAACCAGATGGCGAACCAGCAGCGGCCAGTGGACAGGCGGGTTTTGTGCCAAATAAGCCATCCATTGCGCACGGTTTGCGGATTTTGTGCTAAGGACATCCT
This sequence comes from Robiginitomaculum sp., assembly GCA_027071965.1. GTDB lineage: Bacteria > Pseudomonadota > Alphaproteobacteria > Caulobacterales > Maricaulaceae > Robiginitomaculum_B. The sequence goes on from JALSYJ010000089.1 coordinate 157, forward strand.
GGCCGCGCCACAAAATCCGGCCGCTTTTTACAGGGATTAAACCTGCAATTGCACGTATCAGCGATGTTTTGCCGGAACCATTAGGCCCGATCACAATGTTAAGGCCCGGCGGCACTTGCAGGCTTAAATCCCGCAAAACCGGCCGGGCATTCATATCCAGTGATATTTTACAAACTTCCAGCATATCAGATACTTTGCCGTTGAGCTTTAAAGACCAGAATAAGAAATAGCGGGGCGCCAAGCAGGGCGGTAACCACGCCAAGATAAAGCGGGGTTCCAGGGCCGCTTAACAGGCGTGAAACCATGTCCGCAACCAATAAAAGCCCGCCGCCAACCAGCGCAGAGGGCAAAATAATCCTGCTTGGCATATAGCCAAAAAAGGGCCGCACCAAATGCGGAGCAGCCAGCCCTACAAACCCGACAGCTCCAGCGCTGGCCACTCCGGTTCCAACGCACAGCATAGAGCCTGTTATTACCCAGAAACTGGTTAGGGTTATGGAGGCGCCCGATGTTATTGCGGTATCTTCACCAAGAGCCAACAGATCAAGACCGCGCCCGCTTTGCATTAAGGCAAGCACTCCAATGCCAACCAGCGGAGCTGCAATTGCAACATCAGCTAAGGATCGGTCAGCTACCGAGCCCATCAGCCAATAGGCAATTTCTGATAATGCCCAGGGATTTGGCGATAAATTCATCAATAATGCAGTTAGCGATGTGGCAATAGCCGATAAGGCAACACCGCCAAGTATCAGGCTGGTAACCGATGCGCGCAAGGCTGACAGGGTTGTCAGAAATATTGCTGCCAGACCTGCTCCTGATAATGCGCCGACAAATAAGGAACCGGGCAGGCTGGTGGCGATCCCGGTATAAATCGCAAGGGCAGCAAACAGGCTTGCGGTTGAGGAAATTCCCACCACCCCCGGATCGGCCAAAGGATTGCGCAGCAGGCCCTGCAAAGCAGCTCCGCTGGCACCTAGGCCAGCCCCAACGATAATGGCCAGCAAGGATCTAGGCAGTCTAATCTGCCACAAGACTGTTTGTTCTGCGGTATCGGCCTTGCCAAAGAGCGCAGCAAAAATCTCTGCCAGCGAAATACTGTATGGGCCCAATGTTAATGACAGGAGCAGTAAAACCAACAGAGAAAACAGCAAAATAACAACAATCCGTATCATCAGGGCCGCCTTCCTTGCAATTGCTCCAACTCATTGGCAATCAATTCTGCCGCCGTAATAAGGTGCGGCCCGGCACAGACCCAAAGCGCACCGGAAATATGTATGACGGGAACCTGTTTTCGTAGATTGCGTAAAATGGAGTGGTTGGAGCGAAATTGCAGAACTGAATGGGTTTTAGCGGAAAAAAAGCTGCTGACAATCAGGTCGGGGGGATTTGAAACCAGATGTTCCAGCGGTATCTGCCCCCATCCGGAAATACCATATTCCGTAGCAAGGTTGATCCCGCCGGCAGCAGTAATGGCGCTGTCAACGAGGGTTTCCGAACCGGCGGTTCCCAAAGTTGGCGTAAGATACAGCACTTTTAAGCGCCCGCTTTCACTCTGTTTTTTCGCGGCAAGATCGGCTATTCGCTGATTTTGCTTCTCAATGATTATCTCGGCCTGTTCGGTTCTCCCCAGGAATTTGGCTAACTGTCTGCGATTTTGGTCAATTTGCGCAAAATTACTGGCAGGACGCAATTGAAAAGCCTCTGATCCTCTTTCTATCGCCAGCTTGCCTGCCTTAACATTGATGCCCGCGTCAAATACAAGCCGGGCCGGGGCCAGAGCCAGCAGGGTTTCGGGCCCCACCCAGGCGCCAGCAAGTGACCGCAAGGGTTTTGGCGCGAGGGAAAGCGGGCTGCCTGCCTGCCATGAAAGCGCTTTTATGCGCTCTGGCTCGACCACCTCCAAAACATAAGCATCAGAGCAAAGCGAGGTCGATACCACCTCCTGCGCCAGCGTATTGCTGGCAGCAAACAAGGCCAAGACAGCAACAAGGCTGCCAATGGCCTTAAATACCGCCCGGTTAGAATTGCGCAGAAATACCGCCATACAGCGTCCTTTCCTGTGCCCGGTATCCAACCACTTCGGTATAGCGGGAATTGGACAGGTTTTCGCCTCTGACATAAATGCTTAGCTTGTCGCTTACTTTTCTGGAAACCTTGCCGCGCAGCAGTGTGTACGCTGGCAGGGTTACGGTTTGAAATGTGCTAAAATCAATATCTGTCATTTTACCGTTTTGATCCAGACCAAGGGCAATTTGCCAGTTTTCCGCCGGATCGCTCCAAAAAACCGAGAGGCTGGCCATAAAGTTGGGACGACGAATCTCCTGAACGCCATCCTCCTGTGATCGAAGAAAGCTCATGGAGCCAGAAGCGCCAAGCCCTCTGTATAAATTGATATCAGCAGCCAGCTCCACCCCTTCACGGGTGCTATTATTTGCCCGGTTGCGGGCAGTGGCCGGAAAGGCACCAAAATCTGTATAGATCTCGTTTTGCAGCTCTGAGCTAAACACTGTTATCGAGGCAGAGCCGTTGGAAAAACCCTGCACCCAGCCCAGCTCAAACCCGGTGGATTTTTCTGGCTTCAAATTGGGGTTTCCGACAAAAAATGCCGGAAAATAACCAAACAATTCAAAAAAACCGGGATTCTTGACGCCCTGACCTGCGGAGGCGTGGATTTTGCTGTTGGTGGCAGTAATATTCCAGGCCAAACCGGCACGAAAGGCATTTGCATTTTCAAACAAATCATTTTGATCATGCCGCGCTGAAACCGAGAACGTTACAGGCCCGCGATCTGCCTGATAGTCAAAAGCGCCTGAAACCTGATTTGATTCCCGGCGCTGATTGATGCCTGAGCCGGCACCGCCGTCATTTTGATAGGTTTCAAACCGGCCCTCGATTATTCCTGTGAGTCGGTGCTGTATTGATCCGGCTTCCCAGTCAGTGCTGATCTGCCAGCCAAGGCGAGTTCGTTGACCAATGGAGGTGTTGCCGCCGGATCTGGTTGTGCTTCGTAAATAAGAGGCTGATATCTCATTTGTCAGGCGGTCATTCAGGGTGTTTCCCACCAAAGCTATCCGGCCCAAAGACAAATTGCTATCAAGCTCGGACAAGGTATCGTTCAGCCGACCGTCAAAATCAGTATCGCTGTCAAATTGAGCATTGGCCCTTGTGCTGCGGCCACGCAATTTAACAGCCCAGTTTGAGCCGATGTCATAATTAATGCCGCCGGAAGCTGAAAGTTGCGAAAATCCGTCTTGTTCACCATTTTGACCAGACACGTCATAGCCTGCGCTTTGCATGCCGGACAAATTAAGCCAGAGCTTTGTCTGGCCGCTTACTTTTGCCGCGTCCAAAGATCCGGAACGGGTTTGCAAAGAGCCTGCTTCAAACCGTGTTTCTAGACTTTCTCCCTGCTTGTCAGGCTCGGTCAGTATCTGAATAACCCCGCCAATGGCATCGGTCCCCCACAGGGCAGATTGTTCACCGCGCAGGATTTCAACCCTTTGTACTCCGGCACTGGTTAGGGATGAAAACCCGAAACTGCCGGAAAAAGGGTCGCTGGCCTCAATTCCATCTATCAGAACCAGAACCTGGTTAGCCTCCGAGCCGCGCAGGCGCACCTGGGTTAAAGACCCAACAGGCCCAGAGCGGTTAACCGCCACACTCGGGATTCGGCGCAAGGCATCAGTTACAAATTCATCGCCCCGTGCCAGAATTTGTTTTTCATCAAGCACACTTGCTGATCCGGTATATTTAGTTACCGGCACCGGAACTCTGGCGCCAGTAACCAGTATGACTTCGTCCGGTTCTTTTGTAGATTTTTCTTCCGGCTCTTGTGCCAGAGCAGGAAATGCAAGGCCAAGCAGGCCTGTAGATATAATAAGAGATAATTTGACTCTCAATGTCGTTCTCCATGACAAATTACGGCTCTTGAACAGGTCAATTGCCGAAAACCAAAACATTTCGCCACGAACGGTATTGATGTACCCGCGCTTTGATGATCTGACCCCGG
>JALSYJ010000090.1 GCA_027071965.1 Robiginitomaculum sp.
ATATTGGTGATGGCACAAGCTGGCAGATATCCACAGAAGCAAGGCTTCCCACCGACAGGATAGGGCTTAGCGACGGTATTTTTACAATCGGCGGCGGTATTGGCGATAGCGCTGTTACCGACCCGTTGACCGGCCTGACCCGGGAACAATCATTTCGGGTTGATGACTATTTCAATGTCAAATTCAGACAAGAGCTAACCAATATGAAACTTGCCTGGGGCTTTAATTATTCTGTCAGCTCAGCATCACGCGCTGCATTCTTGTTCAGCGATCGGGTAAATAATAGCGGGGCAGGAAACTTAAACGCATTTATTCGAACCACCAAAATAAATGGCGTGACTGTTAATTTGTCCTTACGTAACATACTAAACGCGACCAATAGCCGGGTCAGGAGAAACTATCTGGGAACCCGCGATTTGGGAATAATTGACACAACCGAGTTCCGAAAGCGTCTTGATGGTCGTGTTGTTCGCCTTACTTTTCGGGGCGTTTTTTAATTTTTCTTTTGTCACAAACAGCCGTTTTTTCTAACTCTCGCTTAACCCTGTTTGCATAAAGTGCCCATAACAGGTGGGCTCCCCTGAACCGGAGCCTTGCGTTTTGGGCCAGAATGATGAAGCAGGTACAATTTTTTTGCCACGGACTGGCTGCTTTTGCGGGCCTTTTGCTTGTGCTGGCAGCTTCAGCCAGCCATGCACAGGAAGCTGTTGAATTTTCAACAGAAACCGGCACTGGATACGGCCGGATTCTGGCCACATGGCCGCAAGACAGTGCACAAAATCCAGCTATTATTACTACAAAAATCACCAATGGTGTGCTGGTTATTCACTTTGATCGTCCTTTTGTTGCGGATCTGGCCCCGATTCGTGAAGGCCTGACCTCGCTGATTGCACTGGCGCGAAAAGATGTGGATGGGCAAACCTTGCGCATTGCCTTGCGCGCCCCTGCCGAAGTTACAAGTTCGCGCTCCTATAATGTTTTTGCCATTGATCTGATTACGCCAAACAGCAAAGCCAACCCGCCAAAGGTAACCTCTGCCATTGCCAAACGAAAAGCCTTGCAGGCAAAACAAAATCAGCAGCGAGCGCAAGCAGAAATGGAAGCGGCAAAGCGTCTGGCCCGCCCGAATCCAGCGCTTCCACTGCTGGTGCGTTATGCGCAATCAAGAGACAATACCCGGCTTAGTTTTGACTGGACAGATATGGTGGAATACCGGGCTTTGCCCAAGGAAGGCGGTCTTGATTTAATTTTTGACAAGCCCGCAGCCCCGGCGATTGCTGAAATAAATGCTGCTAGGCCCAAAGGGCTTTCTTCCATAAAATCCATAATACGAAAACAAAAAACCATCATCATGGTAGATATTGAACCGGGGTTTAACCATCGTCTTTCCCGCGAAGGCACCCATGTATTTCTGGATCTGTTCCAAGCAAAACAATCACCACAAAAGCACACAAAGTCCGAACCTGCCGGGCCAGCGATAATTACCGCTTCATCACGCAGCACGACTGAATATAAGAACCCGGTGCCTGCATCTGGAAAAATCCCGGTAAAGGTAACAGCAAAAGGCTCTGCTCTGCATTTGCAATTTGACTGGCAGGCCCCAATCGGTGCTGCCGCTTTTCGCAGGGGAGACGAGTTATGGATTGTTTTTGATGCTATGGCAAAGCTGGATTTATCCGAGCTAACCTCCGGCGGGCATCGCCATGCTTCGGGCAGTATTTTCTTTGACGGCAAGAACTATTCCGGGATTCGCATGCAATTGCCAGCATCAACCCAGATCGAAGCCAGACCTAATGCTGATGGTTCCTCATGGAAGTTTATTCTTGATGACAGACTTGAGTTCCCGACCCCTGAGATAAAACTGCGACGTGAAGCAGATGGCTCGGCTCCGGGCCAATTGGCAGCCATCTTGAAAAATGCCAATTCCTTGCTGATGATTGCTGATCCGCAGGTTGGTGATCAATTTGCCGTTGTAACCGGCCTTGGCCCGGCCCGTGGTATTTCCACCTTGCGCAGATTTGTCGAAGTAAACGCCTTAACCTCGGCGCAAGGCATGGCATTTGAAATTGTTGCCGATGGGCTGGATATGCAATTAGATGGCGAAAGATTTACCATCTCCTCGGAACGGGGATTAAGCCTTACCCCCTCCTCAACCCCCATATCCTCAAATAATTCTTCGCGTAACTTCTCCATAGCCAAAGGTGTGGCAGTTACCGCTTCTCCGGGGTTTGTGGATTTTGAGGCGTGGAAGAACCTTGGCGGCGATGAGTCCTTTTACAAATCCTACACCGCCCTGCTGCGCCGGGTTGCTATTGAAGATACTGATCCTGAAGCCAGAATGATTCTAGCGCGGTTTCTAATTGCCCATGAACTTGGTGCCGAGGCTTTGGGGGCATTAAAGCTTGCTCAGGCCCTTGATCCGATGCTGGTTCAGGATTCAAGATTTCGCACCTTGCGCGGTGTGGCAAATCTGCAGATGAACAGAATTAAAGACGCAAGGGCTGATTTTGCTGCGCAAACCTTAAATATGGATCCTTCTGCTGCCCTTTGGCGCGGATTAATGGCCGCACGCACAGAACAATGGACAGAATCCCGGCAGAATTTTGAACAGGGACGTGAAGCGCTTTATTTATTCACCCCTGAATGGCAGGCTATCTTTCACACCGCCTTTGCCAGAGCCGCAATGAACCTGAATGATCTGGGAACAGCCGAAGAACAATTGCGGGAAATTTTTGGTGAAGGTTTATCCTTACCAACCCAGCTTGATGCAAATCTGGCGCGGGCAGAGCTCTATGATCGCAATGGCGATACCGATAAGGCCCTGAATGTTTTGGAAAATGTTATTGAGGCAAAACTGGAGCCTCTGGCGGTAAGGGCCATTTTTGAACAAACCCAGATCAAATCAAAGACCAAAAAAATATCACCGCTGCAGGCATCAGATATTCTTGAAAATCTGCGCTTTCGCTGGCGTGGTGATGAAGTAGAGTTAGAAGTGGTACAGTCTTTGGGGGAGTTTTATTCCGAAGCTGGTGATTATCGCCGGGCTATGGAATCAATGAGTCTGGCCATTCGACGCTTCCCCGACTCTCCTGTTGCCCGCCGATTACTTAAATATCTGAACCAGACTTTTCTGGACTTGTTCCTAAATGGTGGCGCCGACGCTATGGATCCAATTCAGGCACTGGCGCTGTTTTATCAGTTTCAGGAATTTACTCCTTTGGGCAATGAGGGCGAGCGCATGGTACGAAAAATGGCGGATCGTTTGATTGCCTTTGACTTACTGCCACAGGCTGCCAACCTGCTACAATATCAAATAGATCAGCAATTATACGGCCTTGGCAAAGCCCAGATTGCCACTGACCTGGCTCTGGTTTATTTGATGGACAAACAGCCGGAAAAAGCCATTCGGGCCATTCAGTCCTCCCGTCAGGCCCGGCTTCCAAGAGCACTAAATCAGGAACGCAGATTATTGGAAGCGCGGGCGCTGGTTGCTTTGGGTCGGGCCGAACACGCCATGGACCTCATTGAAACTGATCGCACCCGGGAAGCTGACTTTTTGCGAGCAGATATTTTATGGACAAGCAAAGACTGGCCAAAAATATCCAGACAATTGAACCGTTTGCTAGAACGACACATTCACGATCCATATCGACTGTCGGAAGAAGAAGCTGCTCTGGTATTGCGCAGCGTATTAGCTGCAGCACTGGCCAATAAAAAAGCAGTTTTTACTGATTTGGTAGAAAAATATCGCCCGGCCATGGAGAAAACCAACATGGCAGAAGCCTTTGCACTGATTTCAAGCAAGACCTCACTAAACGGGGTCGAGGTTAAGGATCTGGCCAGAACCATTGGCGGAACCGATACTATGCGATCATATCTGGATGAATACCGCAAACGTGTTGCCTCCAGATATAGCTCCCAGTCCGCATCAAATTCTGGCAATAATGAAGATCAGATCAGCGAGAGTTAAAGCATTTTTAGCAAAAGTGGAAAACTCTTTTGGTCCTATCGCTTCGCTACTTGAGGACGGGTTTTGGGTTCAAAAATGCGACAGATAAAAATTTAGCATTTTTAGCAAAAGTGGAAAACTCTTTTGGCCCTATCGCTTCGCTACTTGAGGACCGGTTTTGGGTTCAAAATACCCCTAATGGTCTGGCCCGAAACTGGTTAAAACAACCCGCCCTGACCACCGCCGCCACCGCCCAGAAGCCGGTTCAGACCGGCAGAATAATTTGCCAGTTGCGCCGAAAGATAAGCAGGAGCAGGGCCAGTGGCCGCACCTTCTCCATCAAGCAGAGCCTGCAGGGCCGGATCAATTGTCAATTGCCGATAGGCCGTGCGCACAAGTGAAAGCGCTTCATCTAACACCTTGTTGCTGGCAATGGCCGAAGTTAAATTACCAAGATCAAGGTCAGAGCTAATTTCCAATGCATAAACCGGCGGCGCTTCCGGCTCGTGCTCACTGACTGCAGGGGATAATTGAACCACCCCTTCAGGCAGGCCCAGCGCTGACAACAAGTCCTGTCCCTTGGGGCCAGCAAACAGCTCTATGGTGTTTCCTTCCTCCGCACGAATGCGCAAAGTATCTCCATCAGCGCCCCGAACGGTTTCCGCCTTTCCATCCAGCAGTAAAACCCCGTTGATCTTAAAGGTAAGCGCCCGGTAAGTATCATCATTATCTATGCGAATAGTTCGTTTTGCACCGCCATTTACGCTGATCTGGAAACGATCCTGATCACGTGCCGATGAACGGGTGGTTACCACCCGGCTGTCAGAGGTTACTGCCAGCCCATTGGGCAGGCGAAATGCGTCCAGAACCGACGTGCCGGACGTATCAATGGCAATTGCCGTTGCCGAAGAAACCCCGCCGCCGCCTGCGATCTGATCACTTCCCTCCAGCGCTCCGCTGGCCATATCCAAACGGCTGATAAAAGCGTTGCCAGTGCCTTCCAGAACTCCGCCGCCGGGCATGGATCCGCCTGTGGTGCCCGTTGCATAGACCTTGCCGTTGGCTGACGTGATATCAGCTATTTTATCTGTCGCCGCAGTGCCTAAAAATGTTGTCCATGTGCGTTGAGGGGCGCCAAAGCCATCTTCATCCACTCGCAATAAAAACCCATCACGGCCACCGGCATGAGCCAGAACCCCCGTACCCAGACCATTTGCACCGCCTGCGGAGCCGCCCACAAGAATAGCTGTTCCATCAACCTGCAAGGACGAAATCGAGCCATTATCCAACGAGCCAAGATCCATTTGCCAAACAGCCGGATCTGTTCCATTTGCAACGCCAAACCGGGTTAGAACAGCATTTCCTGATTGTTCGCTGGCAACCAGCAGATCACCGTTGGCATCAATGGCAATGGCTTTGGCAAATTCATCAGCGGACGTACCAAATTGCCGGGTAAACAAGGTTTTTCCCGTATTGTCCATAGCTCTGATATAACCGTCACTGGCACCATTTTGCGCCCCACTCATTGCCCCTTTGGTTGAGCCGGTTACATAAATATTCCCGCTGGCATCTGTGGTTACAGCACTGGCCTGATCGTCAAAAACGGTGCCAAAGCGCTGTATGAATTGCTCGGCACCTGAATCGTCGAATTTGGCGACAAAACTGTCTTTGCCGCCTAGCTCGGTGGTATTGCCCAATGTGCCGCTAATTGTACCAGACAGAACAACTGAACCATCTGCCGCCACCGCCAAATCGCTTACATCAATATCTCCAATGGAGCCAAGAGCGCGCGTATAGGCAACTTTACCAACAGAATCATAGCGAACCAGATAAATATCCTTTTCACCCTGGGGGTTTAGACCCGCTATGGCGCCGTCAGAACTTACGATGGCATAAAGCTCGCCATTATTACCGGCTTTTGTTGCTAAAAACTCGGTAGTTGCATCTTGTGCAGCCTCAAGACGGGTAGAAAAATCAATAGCAGGGGCTCCACTGGCCTCGGCATCATATTTTGACAGGCGCGCGGTGGCTGTATCACCAGAGCCAGAAACCCCGGCCACATAAACAGCCGGTGTTGACGAGGCAGCAGTAAATTCCAGAGGCTCAGTATCAGAGCCATCAATCTCAAAACCAAACTGGTTTCCCGGCACTATTCCGTTTTCATCTACTTCGCCAATTTTAACCCGCGAAAAAGTGGAATACAGGCCGGCTGCAGCCATTTGTGTGTTTATATAACTTGCCACATTATCAAGATTGCGAACCGTGCTTCCCATATCGGCCAGATTGATATTGACCACCACATCACCTGTTACCCGTTTGGCGGTAATGGTAAACTGCACATCTCCGGCAAATGATGGCACTGCATCACTATAGGTGCCATCATAAATCACCCCGGTTTGATAATTACTGCGAGTGCGTTCAATCAAGACCGTACTGTCTGCTTTGCTTCGCTTGTCACCCTTTAGGAAGGAAAGCTTCTCAAACTCCGTATTGGCCAAAAAACTGTCAAGCTGGCTCACCCCCTCCTGCAGTCTGCGATTCAGTGTGTTGCGGCGGCTATCGGTGATAGTTTTGTCCGTAGCCTCAATGCTAAGAGCCGAAAGCCTGCGCAGCCCCTGATAAAGAGCAAACAGTTTTTTCTGATCTTCGGGGGCCTTGGTATCGGAAAAACTTTCCAGATCCTCGTAAAAGAACTGACCGGAAGCCAGCGCCTTGTTCAAAACGGCCTGCTGACCCAGAGGCTTTGCTGCCGCATCCCATGGCGGCGGCACAGAAGTGTCCGGCTTGGCAGAGTCTTGGCCGGCAAGCTGCACTGATCCGGGATTTAACCGGGCCTGGCGCAAGGCGCTTTGAGCCTGATAACTGCTAAGCAGCAGATCAGGGCTAAAACCACCCAATCCAAATATACCGTCCTGCGCCATAAGCGTAAATTCCCGTTTATGGGCGCATTTTAACGTACAAACCCTGCTATTGACTTAAAACCCCAAAAGAATCGTGGACGAAACCTAAATATTAGCTGTGGTTTGGTATTATTGTGCTGCAGCCAGCAAGCCATAAAACAGACAATCAGTCCATGTACCATCTTCAAGGCGATGAGCTTCGCGGTGGCGGCCATCCAGAACAAAGCCGAGCTTTGGCAAAAATGCCCGCTTGGCCTGATCAATGGCATAAATTTCGGCCCATATCCGGTGTAATTTTAACTCCGAAAACCCGTATTTTAGTAATAGCCTAGCTGTTTCGGGGGCATATTTTTCATCAATGTAAAGATCATCGGCACCAATATAGATAGAAAAATCAGCGCTTAAATTACGCCAGTCAATATAACAAAGCCCGCAGGCGCCCAATAATTTCTGACTGGAAGTTGCGGTTATGGCGAACATGCGAACCTGATCGTCAGCCAGCACTGTATCCGCATACCATCTTTGTTGCATGGCCGCAGAAATATCGCGATATTCGCGAAAAAATCTACGAAAATGTGGCTTATTGCGCCACTGCCGCAAAACTTCCAAATCTGCAGGTTCAATATTGCGCAATTGCACCTTTTTGCCGGTAAGGGTCGTATCGGGCTGGGTCATGAAAAATCATCCCGCATCAAGGCTTCGCCCCGGGCAAAGGCGCGCGGCAAAGGTTTGCCCAGCACATCTTGCTGCTGCCAGGGCTCAAGCGAACCATTGGGACGGGGCCGCAAAGCCTGCAGGTCTTTAGCTTGCAATACATGGCCGGCTGGCAGGTCAGAAGCTGCCCGCAGACAACGGCGCTGCACAATGGCGGCATCACGCTCATTGTCTTCAATGCGTTTTACACCGTCTCCCAAAGCCAATTCCAGCTCCCGGGATCGATCGACCATTTCCCGCCAGCTTTGCGGGTTCATTGAAAATCCGTGATCCGGGCCATCACGGGAATTATCATCGGTAAAATGCTTCTCTACCGCCCGCGCACCCAAAGCGATTGCGCCCAGGACTGTAGCGTGGCCCGGCGTGTGATCAGACAGGCCCAGCACCATTTGCGGGAAACATTTTGCATAAGTGCGCAGTACGTTTAAGTTTATGTATTTAAAATTATTTATTTCACCTGTGTAATTTGTATTGCACTGCATCAGGCATAAATCCGGGGTGTGCGCTAAAATCGCACCCACAGCTTGTTTCACATCTGTAATATCTGCGGCGCCCGTGGCCAGAAACACCGGTTTGCGGCGTTTGGCGACTGCTTCTAGAAAGTCCGTCCAACCAATGTCTCCAGAGCCGATTTTATATGCCTGCACCATCGGATCCATCAGCTGCAGCGCCGCCATGTCATAAGGCGTTGTCATATAATCCAGACCGGCCTTTTGGCATTCATCAACCAGAGTTTTCGTCCAGTCTCTTGGTGTTTCATACTTTTCAAAAATCTCATAAACGCTTTGCTTCCACTTTGCCTGATGAGCAACCTGACCGCCAAGCGCCCGAAAACCTTCATCAGATACGATATCCTTTGCCAGAAAATGCTGAAACTTGGCGCAATCGGCGCCCGCTTCGGCAGCTAAATGAATAAGATCCACGGCCCGTCCCAATTCGCCATCATGAGATGAGGCAATATCCGCGATGAAATAAACCGGCTGATCTTGCGCCAGATGCCGCTGTCCAAGGGTTATTTTATTATTCCATTTCATGGTTCTTTTTCCACTCATTCACCAGATTCACACAAACATCGTGCAGGCCGGGCAGGTCACGGCCAAGCAATTGTTCGGCCCGACTTACATCAAGCCCTAATGATCGTGCCCGGCGCGGCTTTAACATAGTCACAGAGCCCAAGCTTACCCAGTCCAGTTCCACATTAACAAGCCTTGACAGCATCATGATAAATTCCTGTTTTGAGGAAACCTCGGAGCTTGCAAGATTTAATAATCCGCTGGCCCCTTGTTCGATCAGATCAAACGCAGCCACGCAAAAAGTGCTTACATCTATGGTTGATCCATAAAAATCATCAAACAGGGTCATTGGCTTGCGCCCGGCTATAGAGCCCAGCGCCCACGCAGCAAAACCCCGGCCATCAGGGTGAAAGCCTGCAATGCTGGTGCGCAAGATCAAAGCACTTTTTGCCTGTAGCGCGTAAACTTCACCGGCACGCTTGCTGGCGGCATATTTATTCAGCAAAACAACCGGCATGGTTTCATCATGTTTGACAGATCCGTCACCATCAAAAAAATGATCACTGGAAACCTGTACAAAGGGTCGTTCGGTTTCTTGACTCCATTTGGCCAAAACCTTTGCCGGTTCAGCGTTGATGGCAAAGGCCTCTTCGGGATTGCTCTCACAATCTGCCAAATTCACATTTGCTGCGGCATTAATGATCAGGTCGGGGGATGTTTGCGCAAGCAACTCACGCAATGCACCGCTATCTGTTATATCAAGATCAATGTCGCCGCCGCTACGCGCTACAGCCAAAGCCTGATATTGCTGTTTTTTGGCTCTTTGGATAAGGGCCCGCCCCAATAATCCGGTGCCGCCTAAAATTAGCGCCCTCACCTCAGGCTACATCCAATAAGCGGCTGGGTGCACTTTGCAAATCTGCCCTGCTTGAGCTTTGCAGGCGCTGTTGATCAACCCCGCCCTCATTGATGCAGGAAATATCAGGCCGACGCAGGCAAAACGCTACCAATTCCGCCGCACTGGCCGTTTCGGCACCTTCGCCAAACTCTGCGACCAGAGCCCTAAAAAACTCCAGATCCTCAGGCAAATCCAATGTCCAGCGCATTTTTTCAACTCCGCCTGCAGGCCCGAGTAAATTAACCCTGTTTACTGCCGGATGCGTGCGGAACCATGGAGTAACGTGTTCGCGCTCAAAGGGTTTTTTGGCCTGATCCTCAGCAGCAAACAGCAAATCAGCACTAAATGCTTCACAATCCAGACCATGCGGAAAGCCTGGAGGCATGTTATTGCAGGCATAGTCCACCCTCGAACTAATAAGCAAATCCAGAACCTTTGCGGCAATTTCAGTATCAAGCAGCGGGCAATCAGAGGTAACCCGGATAATGGTTTTAGCCCCGATTTCACGAGCCGCCTTGGCATAACGGGCTAAAACATCCTGTTCTGAACCGCGCGTCACAAAATACCCAGAATCAGCAGCAAGCTCAGCAACTTCATCATTTTCACGAGAGCCGGGCACCGCACATACCACATCATCAATCCCGGCAATATCCCGACACCGATCAAGACACCACAACAAAGCCGGTTTGGAACCTATTTGCTCCAGCACCTTGCCCGGCAGCCGGGAAGAGCCTTTTCTGGCCTGAACGATTACCGCAACTGTCATGACATCACTTATATAGCCTGCTTGCTAACGTCTGGTTAACCATAGAAGCAGACTCTAGCATTGACTGCTGCACTTGTCAGGATTGCAACTATGACTGAAATTCCACCATCGAACCACACGAAGGACGCCTCCTCAGGTTTTCCACTTGAGCCGGGCTGTCCGTATCGTGATTTTCTAAAACCCCGCATTGACCTTAACGGCAAGGTCATATTGATCACCGGCGGCACGGGCAGTTTTGGCCGCAAACTGGTACGCACCATCGTCTCTGAATTTACTCCGGCGAAATTGATTATTTTTTCGCGCGATGAATTAAAACAATACGAAATGGCGCAGTTGTTTCCGCAGTCAAAAATTCCGTATATTCGTTATTTCATTGGTGATGTACGCGATGAAAGCAGATTGTGCCAGGCCATGCGCGGGGTAGACTTTGTCATTCATGCTGCAGCCTTAAAACATGTAACTATTGCTGAGTATAATCCTTTTGAGTGCATCAAAACCAATGTGGTTGGCGCCGAAAATATTGTTCGCGCTGCCATTGATGCCCAGGTTACACATGTTTGCGCCCTGTCCACCGACAAAGCAGCCAATCCGATCAATCTGTACGGAGCCTCCAAATTAGCTGCGGACAAGATTTTTTCTGCAGCCCACGCCATGGCCGGGCAAAAGGGGCCGACATTTTCTGTAGTGCGCTACGGCAATGTGGTAGGCTCCAGAGGATCGGTGGCACCGTTCTTTCGCAAGCTGGTAGCAGAAGGGGCAAGTGAGCTGCCCATTACCGACCCGCGCATGACCAGATTCTGGATTACCCTGACCCAGTCTGTAAATTTTGTCCTCTCATCCATGGCCATGTCCAAGGGTGGTGAAATTTTTGTTCCCAAAATTCCCTCGATGAGCACCGTAGCCATGGCCGAAACCCTGGCACCGGGACTTGCACATAAAATCATTGGCATTCGCCCCGGCGAAAAGCTCCATGAAACCATGGTTCCAATTGATGATGCTCATTCAACGCTGGAGCTTGAGGATCGCTATGTCCTGCTGCCAAGCCATGATAGCTGGCGACGGCAGGCCTATCTTGATGATGGTGCATCTCCGGTGGCCGATGACTTTTCCTATGCCTCAGACAGCAATCCAGAAGTGCTTGACAGCAAAGGCCTGCAACATCTGCTTGATGAGACCTATAGGCACGCAGAATCAGAACAGTAATTATTGCGGCTCAACCGTATAATTTAGCGCCAGACGGCCACCATCAGCATAGAGGCACTGCCCGGTCATATAGCTGGCGTCGGCAGATGCCAAAAAGAACACTATCCCGGCGATTTGTTCCGGCTCCGCTATATGTCCCAGCGGAGTACGGGACAGAATTTTACGTTTGGCTTCAGGGTTCCCCGCCACTGATTTTAATACATCGGTATTAATACTGCCCGGCCCGACCGCATTTACACGTATGCCATATTCTGCAAGGCTTAAAGCCATGGCCTTGGTCATCTGATTTATGCCGCCTTTGGTGGTAACATAAGCCAGTTGATCAGCAATAGCCATAACGGCGTTCACCGAAGACATGTTGATAATTGCATAATTGGCCAGACGTTCGCGATTACGCTGCTGATCGTCTTCCACCTGCGCAACCATTTGCCGGGCAGCTTCGCGCGCCACCAGAAAACTGCCGCGCAGATTGACCCCCATCACCCGGTCATAATCTTCTACATCCAGTGACAGGATATCTCCCGATGCAACAATACCTGCATTATTGACCAATACATCAAGCCTGCCAAAATTAGAGCGAATTTGCGCAAATAAATTGCGCACGCAAAGCAGATCTGACACATCACAATAAACAAATGAAACTTCCGCTTTTTCAGCGGCCAAATCCTGTGTGGCCTGCTCTCCGGCATGCTCATCACTGTCGGCAATGATGATTTTGGCCTTTTGTTGCGCAAACCGCCGGGCGCACGCCAAACCGATTCCCTTGGCTCCACCGGTAATTAAAACCACCCGTTCATGTGACATGACAATCTCCTGTGACGCGCAAGGTATGTGCGCGCAGTACAATAAAAGCATAAAATAAACCGCTTAGAGCATTTTCGGCCAATATGGAAAGTTTTCTGTGTCCTATCGCTTCGCTGCTTTAAGGGCGGGTTTTGCGGTTGAATAAATGCTCTAGTTTAGTTTTTTAAGGTTGGCAATTTGCTCTTTTAAAGCCAGTTTTTGCCGTTTAAGCTCTGAAATGCGTATCTGATCGCGGGATGGATGTGTTAGCTCTTTGGTGATTTTCGTCTCTAATATTGCATGGCGATTGTTTAGTTCCCTGATCCGAGCCTGCATGGTCATAAGCATCTCCTTTAGTGACTTTAAGGCTGTCAGTTTGACAGAAAATCGTGTATTCGTCACATGAAATTTTCAGCTAAACGGACAATTCAATGAAAAAAACCGATGCCAAAGCACCTGTTATTGTCGGTGTGTCCGGTGCTTCGGGCAGCATATATGCGCTGCGACTGTTACAAATCCTACAGGAAATACAGGTGCCAACCCATTTGGTAATGAGCAAGGCCGCAGAATTAGCGCTTTCACTGGAAACAGACCTTAAGTCCAGTGATTTCAAGGCTTTGGCCAACAAGGTTTACAGGGTTTCTGATGTGGGGGCCGCAATCGCCTCCGGATCATTTGTCTCTCGCGGTATGATTATCGCCCCGTGCTCGGTGCGTACCTGGTCGGAAATCGCTACCGGGGTTACCTCCTCCTTATTGACCAGGGCTGCAGATGTAACCTTAAAGGAACAGCGCAAGCTGGTGTTAATGGTGCGAGAAAGTCCCTTGCATTTGGGGCATTTACGATCACTTACAACCCTGTCTGAAATGGGCGCAGTTATTGCGCCCCCGGTGCCGGCATTTTACCTAAAACCGCAAAATCTTGAAGAAATGGTGGATCATACCGTTCAGCGTGTGTTAGATTGTTTTGATCTGGCGCCAGCAGACAGCAAGCGCTGGAACCCCTGATTCGCACAAGGACTTGCACAGGGTTTAGCGCTAGGATTAGCGAGAGAAATTGTACGGGAGGCCCCTTTGTCATTTACAGATGATTCGGACAAATTGCGGCAAAAACTGGCTGATTTAACCGAGCAGCACGGCGATCTAGATAGCGCTATTTGCGCCTTGATTGAAACCGGAATTAACGACCAGATTAAACTGGCGCGACTGAAAAAAAGAAAACTTGCCCTAAAGGATGAAATCATAAAACTGCAAAACCAGATCACCCCGGATATTATTGCCTGAGCCATCTGTTTTGTTGATAAATCAAGGGTCATCGCCAGGGTCATCTGCTGTATTACCGCTTACAATACCTGATACTCAAAACACCCTGTTTTAACCGTTATTTGCCAAAAAACTGACCCTTATTTGACAAATAGTGACCCTAAGTGACCGTTGCGATGCGGGGATAAAACCCACCCATGCCCATGGTGAGATAATTTGCTATATTAAAGCAATAATCAGCCAGATACTGCCTGATTCTACGCTCTTTGACATGGTAAACGCCAAAAACATGAAAAAGAACCATTGGTTTTCTGCGCTCTGATGCCGGAGCAAGCAAATAGAACTGGCCCAAACCCCGGCAATAGCTGGCGGTTTTGGTTATTTTGCCCATAGGATAAACACATGGTAAGTTTTGCGAGACTTAAATCTCGTAAATTTTATTATTCCGCCACCTTGCTGGCCCGGGGGTCAAGATCATGTTCGCGCACCTTGCGATACAAGGTTGAGCGACCAATGCCCAAGCGTCGGGCAATTTCTGACATGTGTCCAGAATAGGCACCAATGGCAAATTCTATTAAATCACGCTCAATCGATTCTAGGGCCCGGATATGCCCGGACCTGTTGGTGATGTTCACCGGGCCCTCTGCACTGGACAATGCTGCTTTAGCAGGTTTTGATCCTTCCTGCTCAACAACCAAGGCATCTTCTTGCTCATCAGCTTCAATTTGGCGACAAACGCCTGAAATATGTGGAAAATCCTCGGCTTCCAACTCGCCGCCTTCACACAGAACCACAGCCCGGAAAATTGCGTTTTCAAGCTGGCGGACATTGCCCGGCCAGTTAAAGTTCCTGAGAAGGCTCATGGTTTCGCCCTTGACCCCGGTAATGTGAGTGCCTTCCTGGGCATTAAACCTGCCGATAAAATGGCGAACCAGTTCCGGCAGATCCTCCATACGCTCACGCAATGGCGGTACATCAATCGGAAAAACATTTAGCCGGTAAAACAGGTCTTCACGAAATCGGCCTTTGGTTACATCCTCTGTAAGGTCACGATTGGTTGCAGAAATAATCCTCACATCGACCTTGACCGACCGCTTGGCACCCACGGGATCAATCTCGCCCTCTTGCAGGGCGCGCAAAAGCTTGACCTGCATGTCCTGAGGCAGGTCTCCCACCTCATCCAGGAACAGTGTGCCGCCATCAGCCTCGCGAAACTTACCCATATGTTTGGATACTGCGCCGGTAAAAGATCCTTTTTCGTGACCAAATAAAACGCTCTCGACCAAATTCTCCGGCAAGGCGCCACAATTAACAGTAATCATCGGCTTGCCGGCCCGCGATGAAGCGCCATGAATAGCCCGGGCGATCAATTCCTTGCCCACGCCGCTTTCCCCTAAAACCAGTACCGGAATGTTAGACTTTGCGGCGCGCTCGCCCAGCCGTACAACCTGCCGCATAGCTGGTGCATCGGCAATCATATCGCCAAAGGTCAATGCACCAGTGGCGGTCTTGCGCAAGCGCACAACCTCCCCCTGCAATTCGCCCATTTTTAGGACATTTCTTATGGAAACAGCAAGCCGCTCCGGACTTACCGGCTTGACAAAGAAATCTGCAGCCCCGGCCTGCATAGCCTTTACCACCGTGTCGATACCGCCTTGGCCCGTTAGCACAATAACTGGAATATGCGGTGCCCTGGCCCGAATTTCACCCAGTGCCTTCATACCCCCCATGCCCGGCATCACCAGATCAAGCAAGATCACATTGATATTGCCCTGTGTGGTCAATGCTTCCAGCGCAGCTTCTCCACTCTCAGCGTGAGCGGCGGTAAATCCTTGCTTTTCGATAACCAACTGCATCAACCGGCGTTGAGTCGGGTCGTCATCCACAATCAAAATTGTCTTAGTCATTTTCCACGCCTTCTATTGTGCGTCTTGCAGTCCGCTTAAACATCATTTGCGCGCAATATGAACCAGTCACTGTAAAATTCCGGTTAGTTTTCTTGGTTACGCATCGGTTAACGCTTCATTTTGAAACAGCCCTATGCAATCTCATTGATTGACGAAGTCGTCTTAGGCGGCTATCCGCTCCCAATGACAAAAACACCAGACAACAACGATAAAAAACAAGAACAAAGGCGGCAGACCCCAGTGCTGCCTCTGGCCGAATTACATGGCGCCAAACCTGAAGCACCTGCATGGTTTACCGAGTGTCTTGCTGCAGAGATCTATGAAGACAGTGTACTGGTTAACGGAGCCAATATCCAATATCGGGTATGGGGAGAAAAGGGCCGCCCGGGACTGATCCTTGTTCATGGCGGGGTGGCTCACAAGGGCTGGTGGGACTTCATTGCCCCGTTTTTTACGCCGCAATACCGGGTTATGGCTCTTGATCTATCGGGAATGGGGCACAGTGATTGGCGCAAAACATACGATATGACGACCTATGCCGATGAGGTTATGGCCTGCGCCGAACATGCCGACCTGTTTCTGGCC
>JALSYJ010000091.1 GCA_027071965.1 Robiginitomaculum sp.
CTATCTCACCATTGATTGCAAAGCCGTTGCTTCCATTTAGTGCAGATAGTTCCAGCGCAGCAGTAAAAGCAGTTGATCTACCAAATACAACATAGCTGGTACCGGCACTGGTTCTGCCTGCCGGATCTGCCAGATTTGCGCCGATGACAAGATCATCAATACCATCGCCATTTATATCACCGGCATGACCTAATGATCCGCCAGCGCCATCACCAGCAGCAACACCGTTGATTACAAAACCATTTGAGCCGGTCAATGTGGTTAAATCAAAAGGTGTGGCAAAGCTCGAAGCCGCACCAAATACCACATAAACCGCTCCGGCATTGGTGCGCCCGCCGGGATCAGCGTCTTTTACTCCGATAGCGATATCATCACGGCCATCATTATTGATATCGCCAATTGCAGTAACCCTCATAGAGCCATTATTGCCGCCCAGATCGAAGGTAAAACCATCACTGCCATCTAGCGCACTGGCTTCAATGCTGGCCGGAAATGCCTGTGCAAGAGCCATGGGCGCGCCCAGCACCGCAGCAAGAAAAGCTACGCATCCTAAAATAAACTTGCGAATACCTGGAACTGATTCTGGAGAATGAATAATATGCATGGTAATCCTGACCCTTAGATTTCAATGTGTAATTCTAGGCCTGTGGTAGCCGACACCACCTAAGAATGAATCTCCGGGTACCACATCACCCATATGGGCTATCCTGCGAGATTATCTTTTTGTGTCCATTGACGAAGCATCCCCCGGATAGATAGGCTTAACCGATCCGCCGGGGGAACCATTCCGTGAAAAGAAAAAATACAAATGATAGTTTGATATCAACTATTTATAGCGCTGCCCTTGCGCCGGAAAAATATGATGCTTTTATGGATTCCATAGAAAAACATCTATTTGATGGTGTGAATACCGGACAGGATCTGGATAAAAAATTAAAAACCGAACTAAATGATCACTTCAAGACTGCCTATGCGCTGCAAAAGAAAATGGGGCGGCACAGGAAGCAAACTCCATGGGCCGAAGCACTGGTTCAGCAAGTACCCGGCTTTGCGCTGGTTTTTAATGCTGATGAGCAAATTGTAGCCTGCAATCAAATTGCACAGATGATGTTCGGAAAATCGTTAAGAACCCTTGCTGATTTCAACGCCCCGGAACAACAATTGGATAAGTTACGGCTCTGGATGCATGATTTAAGCGCCAATGACACATTCACAAGCCCGGCCTGTAATATCAACATCAATTGCAATGGCGCCATCATCATCCGCAAAGTCAAACCGGGAAGTGGCAGCGGCCCGATTTCCAGTTTTCATGACCATGATTCCAGAACCTGCTTTTTGGTTACCGGGGTTGAAATGGACATAGATGATGTAACACAAAAACTGTTGAACCGAACCTATGGTTTAACTGTTGCAGAGGGTGAAATTGCCTCTTTGCTAGCGGCAGGCAGGCTGTCCTCAGAGATAGCAGAACAACGTCAGGTATCGTTAAATACCATTCGCAGCCAGATAAAATCCATACAACGAAAAATGCAAGCCAAAGGCGTGCCGGATATTGTACGGCTGGTATGTGGTTTCACCTCAGCACTTGCTGTCTCCTATCAGGCATCGCACAAGATACAAGCTCCAAAATATCCCCATTGCGATTTGCAGCGCAAAGCCAGCTTCACCTTGCGCGATGGCCGTCATATGGCCTTTAGCGAACAAGGGGCCAAAGATGGCATGGTTGTTCTGTGCCTGCACAATATGTTGTACGGAACCAGTTGGCCTGTCCGGGCAGTAGCTGCCGCCAAGCGGCAGAAAATCCGTATTATTTCTCCGGCGCGACCCGGTTATGGCAGCTCGGATTTACTGCAAAATGCATTTGGTGATGAGCTGTTAAACGCCGTGGCCAATGACATGTGCGAATTGCTTGATCATCTGGGCATTCAGAAGGCACAGGTTCTGGGGCTTGCCATTGGCTCGGTTTATGCCTTGCGTTTTGCCCGATTATTTCCCAATCGGGTATCGGGATTATTTGCTACTGGACATGCACCGATATGGCGCGATCACTGGCTGGAAAAACTGCCAAGACGACAGCGACTGATCGCGCAGATCACCAAAAACCTGCCGGCCTTACTGCCATTGGTAACCCGGGCCGGAGCTGCCCTGATGGATGCAGGATACAAGAACAAGTTTATCGACGCCCTGCACCACGATACCCCGGCTGACGTAATTGCTCTGGAACAAGCAGAAATCCGCGAAGTGGTTCTGGAGGGACTGGATTTTACCATAGCGCAAGGAACCGAAGCCTTTCGCCGTGATTGTATTTTTGCAATCACTGATTTTTGTGATGAAGCCAGACGCCTTGCCATGCCGTTTCATTTTATCCACGGCGAAGATGACAAGGTGGTGCCATTGTCAAACATTCAAGAGTTTATCAAGGAAGTACCAGGTTCTGACGTAGAAATGGTGAAAAACGCCGGGCAGTTTGTGCTATTATCCCACTGGCAATATGTTCTAAAAACCCTGCAGGAAAACTAGGGTTAGGCCCTGTTAATTGGACACGTTCTGCCAGCGAAGTTTTTGGCTGAACAAAAAGGGGCAGGAAATATAGATATTTTCAAGCCCTTTTGACGCATTCAGACGAAAAATACTTACCCGTCCTTCGGGTTTGGCCTGAAAGTATAATCTGCTTCGCAAATGCTCCTAAAATTAGGCAAAACATGCCCTTCGTCGCATTTACCAAAGCACTTGCAAGCAAAAGTGAAAACCAAAAATGCTTTGGTAGAAAACTTATCAGGATCGGCCTTTCTTTCCACGGCCCTGTGACAGGGCTTTGATAACCCCGCGCAAAGTCCTGACTTCCTGTGCACTAAGGGATGAGCGGCTAAACAGATTTTGCAAATTCTGCATCATCACTGTGGTTTTTTCTACAGGAAAGAAAAACCCGGCGGCGCTCAACTCAGATTGCAAATGCTCTAGCATATTGTCTATTTCAAGCTTGCTGGCCAACGGGTTTTCATCGGGACGCACCTCTGGCTCTGTCGGCATTTTCTGCGTAATAAATGCACGCCATGCATAGGCTGCAACGGCCACAGCCTGCGCCAGATTAAGTGAACAAAAATCCGCCGCTACCGGATAGGTAATTATTCCATCGCATCTGGCAATTTCTTCGTTTTCCAGACCAGAGGCTTCCGGCCCGAATAACAGGCCTGCGCGCCCGTTATTAGTCAGCACTTCCGCCAATTTTGGCATTGCCTGCAACGGTGAAAAAACCGGTTTCTCCATATCACGCATACGGGCCGTTACCGCAAATACCATGTGCAAGTCCGAAATTGCCGCAGAAGTGGTACTAAAAACCCGCACCGGGGCCAGTTTGGCAAAGGCTCCGGCTGCCAAAGCACTTGCCTTCTCATTGGGCCAGCCATCACGCGGAGAAACCAGGCGCAATTCCCTAAAACCAAAATTGCGCATGACCCGAGCCGCAGAGCCAATATTTTCACCCATTTGCGGCTGTGACAAAATCAGAACCGGTGCTTTGCGCTCCTTGTGCATTTTCATACGTCTATTCACTCTTTCCCAAAAAGAAAACCAGTGCTATTTCATTGGTTCCAGCAAGTCTGATATTCGCCTTGCTACCATAATTTTACACAAGTGCCACCAGTTCGGTCATTAAAGGAAATGGAACAAAATAACATGAGCAAAATCAAGGTGAAAAACCCAATCGTTGAACTTGATGGCGACGAAATGACCCGCATTATGTGGGCCATGATCAAGGAGCGACTCATCCTGCCGTTCCTGGATGTGGATCTTAAATATTATGATCTGGGAATTGAATATCGCGATCACACCAATGATCAGGTCACCATTGATGCAGCATTGGCCATAAAAAAATACGGGGTGGGAGTAAAGTGCGCCACTATAACTCCAGACGAGGACCGGGTAGAGGAATTTGGTCTAAAACAAATGTGGAAATCGCCAAATGGCACTATTCGCAATATTCTTGGCGGTGTGATTTTCCGTGAACCGATTATTTGCAGCAATGTTCCCAGGCTGGTTCCGGGTTGGACAAAGCCAATTGTAATCGGCCGCCACGCCTATGGAGATCAATACAAGGCCAGTAATTTTGTAGTACCGGGCAAAGGCAA
>JALSYJ010000092.1 GCA_027071965.1 Robiginitomaculum sp.
GGATAACGGCATTAAAATAATGGGCGCGATCAATGATGAAGCGCCAACAATGACTATTTCATTTCGCATTCCGGCGGCTCAGAAGCTGGAACCTGTATCCAAAATAGGCCTTGCTAGTTTGACGGCAGCAATGATGAATGAAGCTACAAACAATTCCACCACTGAGGAATTGAGTAATCGTCTGCAAAAACTTGGCTCATCAGTTAGTTTTAATGCCAGCGATGATTTTACCACGTTAAACATCCGTTCTTTGACCGAAAACCTTGATGAAACGCTGGCTATTGCTGCTGAAAAGCTGTTTGAACCTAAGTTTGATCCTGCGGATTTTGCCCGGCTGAAAGCGCAAGCCCTGCAGGGCATTGAGCATGCTAAAAAGAACCCTTCTGTCACTGCTAACAATGTGTTTCGTAAATTGGTTTATGGCAAGGATAACGCCTTTGCTTGGCCCGTGGGCGGGGTTACCGAGACGGTGTCTTCCATAACTCTGGACGATGTAAAGGCCTATCATGGAGCTAATTACACCCCGGCAGGAGCGGCTATAATTGCCGTTGGCGACATGAAGCAGGAAAATCTGGTGCAAAAACTGTCTGTTTTTGCCAGTTGGAGTGGTGATACTGTTGCCAGGCCGGTAATTTATCCGGTACCTGATCTGGCGGAGGGAACCTTGTATCTGATTGACAAGCCAGGGGCCGCGCAGTCAGAAATCCGCATTGGCAACAGTTCCATAACCTATGATGCAACCGGAGAGTTTTATCGTCTTGGGCTGATGAATTATAATCTTGGCGGTGCATTTAATTCCCGGATCAATATTAATTTACGTGAAGACAAGGGTTATACCTATGGTGCACGTTCCGGGTTTAGAGCTGATGCTGATGCTGGCAGATTTACCGCCAGCGCCGGGGTCAGGGCTGATGTTACCGATAAGTCGATTATTGAGTTTAACAAGGAAATCGCCAATTACTTTGAGAGCGGAATGAGTGATGAGGAACTGGCATTCTTAAAAAGCTCACTTGGACAACGCGATGCCAGGTCTTATGAAACGCCACGCCAGAAACTCGGCTTTTTAGGGCGGATTGTTTCTTATGACTTGCCTGATGACTATGTTGATCAGCAAAACAGAATTCTGGCTGATATTGGCAAGGACGAATTAAACGCTCTGGCTGCCAAATATCTGGATCAGTCGCAAATGATAACAGTTGTCGTGGGCGACAAGGCTAAAATTCTTGATGGTCTAAAGGCTCTTGGTCAGCCGATTGTCGAGCTGGATGCTGACGGAAATCCTATTTAGCCTAAAACGCCTTGGTTAATAGCGGGCTTTTGGTAATGACTAGAATCAGGGCAGCACATTATGGTGCTGCCCTGATTTTGGTTGTGGCAGGTTACTGCAATTGGCTATGAAAGCGTAAAACCTTATAAAGCATTTTACTTTAGAATTTTGCATTGACCTAAGTTCTGCTGAAGGCTGATCTGATGAAAAATTTTGAAGATGTTCGGGTTTGCCTGTTTGATCCGGCCCGTCATAACTTAATGGTGACACGGGCTTCACTGGTGGAGATCGGGTTTACCAATATTGAAATGACCACGGAGTTTTCAAAGTTTGCTGAGCTCGTATCCAAACAGACATTTGACCTGATTATAGCTGAGTCCCATGATGCTGGCGGCGGTGTCGGGGATCTTATGCGCAGGGTCAGAACCGGAGAAGTCGGTGATAATCCGTTCGTCGTCTGTGTGACTACCAGCTGGGGGCGCGAGTCCGTTCATGTTAAAGGTCTGGTCAATAGTGGTATTGATGACATATTACTGCGGCCATTTTCCACGGCACAGCTAAAACAGCGTTTGGGCTCGCTGGTGGCTAATCGCAAGGAATTCGTGGTCACCAGTGATTATGTCGGGCCAGACCGAAGGGGAGATGCTGCGCGCAGCTCTGGTCATGTTAAGTCATTTCAGCCGCCAAATACCCTAAAGGCAGTTGCTGAGGGCAATGCACAGGAGCAAATGGCGGTGGAACAGGAAATTACCGCAGCCAAGGCAGATGTGGCAAAAGAGCGGATACGACGTCTGGCGATGAAAATTGTCGTGGCCATGCAGGTGCTGATAGATGATCCGGCAGCAGCAGAAGCAATGGACATGGAAGAGATTGATGCAACATCCCGGGAATTGCGACGAAGATTACGTGGCCATGGTGTGCCTGATGCTGTTGAACTGGCCAGTGCATTGACCGAAATTACCACTGATGTTCTGGATCCTCAGGAACGTGACCCAAAACAGTTTAAGCTGATACGGGAATTGGCGATGGGGGCTTATATGGCCTTTGCCGGGGGTGATGAAATGAGCGTGGATACGCATGAAATACAAAGCACTGTAGCCAGCTTGCGCAATAAATTACAGAAACAGTTGATAAGCGGCTGGCAATCTGCCTGAGCTTGCGCTAAGAGGATCCGCTTCGCCTGTTTGCGGGCTTATACGGATTTTTGAGATTTTCAATGACTACTATTTTATTGACTATTCATTTTATCATAAGTGTAGCTTTGGTAGTCGCTGTCTTGTTACAGCGATCCGAAGGCGGTGCGCTTGGAATGGGTGGCGGGCCCAGCGGTTTAATGTCAGGGCGTGCAGCCGGTGATATGCTAACCAAGGCCACAGGAATGTTAGGTGCGGCCTTTTTTGTCATGTCAATCCTGCTTACCGTTGTTCCCAATTGGGGCAAGGGCAGCATAGACAGTGATATTATCGGACAACAGATAGAGAGCGCTCCTGAAGTCTTGGATGCTGAAATACCTGTGGAAAAACCTGAGCCAGAGTGAGTTATCACAGCATTACTCTTTTCAACTGTCCCGAATCTAAGATATAGTGCGCCCCCATGTCCCGATATATATTCATAACCGGGGGCGTGGTATCTTCTCTTGGAAAAGGCCTGGCCTCTGCTGCTCTTGGCGCTTTGTTGCAGTCGCGCGGATATTCCGTACGCCTGCGTAAGCTCGACCCATATTTGAATGTCGACCCCGGAACCATGTCTCCGTATCAACATGGTGAGGTGTTTGTTACTGATGATGGTGCCGAGACCGATCTTGATCTTGGCCATTATGAGCGTTTTACCGGAGTATCAGCCCACCAGAGCGATAATGTGACTACCGGGCGCATTTATCAACAAATCATCGAGGCCGAGCGCAGAGGGGATTATCTTGGCGCCACCGTACAGGTCGTGCCTCATGTTACTGATAAGATTCGAGATTTTGTCCTGTCTGATGCCGGTGATGTGGACTTTGTCTTATGTGAAATTGGCGGAACCGTTGGCGATATAGAGGCCTTGCCGTTTTTTGAGGCAATCAGACAGGTTGGCTTAAAAATTGGTCGTCAGCGGGCTTTGTATATTCATGTTACTCTATTGCCTTTTGTAAGGGTGGCAGGAGAGCTTAAAACCAAACCAACACAGCATTCGGTCAAGGAGTTGCGCTCAATAGGCATTCAACCAGATGTGCTTCTGTGCCGAAGTGAACAGGTTTTGTCTGAATCTGAGCGCCGTAAAATTGGCCTGTTTTGTAATGTGGATGAGAAGGCTGTAATACCGGCCTATGATGCCAAATCCATATATGATGTACCCTTGGCCTATCATGAGCAGGGGCTGGATGATGTGGTTCTGGATCGCTTTGACCTGCTTAATGATGCCCCGCCTCCGGATCATTCCAGATGGCTGGAAATTTCAAGGCGCATTAACGAGCCTGATGGTGAAGTGACGATTGCGGTGGTCGGTAAATACACTGTATTGCCTGATGCATATAAATCTTTGATGGAGGCTCTGGTTCATGGCGGTATTGCCAATACAGTAAAGGTGAATATCAAATGGATCGATAGTGAGAGCCTTGAGGGTGATAATCATTCCTTATCCGATCTTGATGGTGTCGATGGCATTTTGGTACCTGGTGGATTTGGCGAACGCGGAGCAGAAGGTAAAATATTGGCGGCGCGCTATGCTCGTGAGTGCAAAATTCCATATTTTGGAATTTGCTACGGAATGCAAATGGCGGTGATCGAAGCCTCCAGAAATCTTGCCGGCATCAAGGATGCCATTTCCAGCGAAATCCACAGCGAAGGCACAGCCGTGGTCGGACTTATGACCGA
>JALSYJ010000093.1 GCA_027071965.1 Robiginitomaculum sp.
TCAAAATATACGCCGCGCCGGTCAGGATGTATGCAAGGGCGATGCAGTATTTGCTGCCGGTCAGTTTATTGGTGCGGAACATATCATGATGCTGGCTGCTTTGGGTATTTTACAGGCTGATGTCTTGGCAAAACCAAAAATCAGCCTGATTAGTACCGGTGCTGAATTGGTTGATGATGCCAGCGTGTCCTTACAGCCGGGACAGATTAGAAATTCCAACCAGCCATATCTGGCAGCAGCCTTGCAAAACTGGCCGGTACAAAGCACACAAATAAAGGGCCATCCTGATGACAGGGACGGTTTCTTGCGCTTGTTAGAGCGTGCTTTGGATGATGGCGCGCAATTGGTCATTTCTACCGGCGCAGTATCAATGGGTGACAGGGACTTTGTGCCCGATGCCCTGCGCGCCATTGGCGCTGATATCATTTTTCACAAATGTAAAATACGCCCCGGCAAGCCAGTATTGTTTGCCGCTCTGCCCGGTGGTGGTCTGTTTTTTGGCCTTCCCGGCAATCCGGTATCAGCAGCCGTTGGTTTTGATTTTTTTGTAAAACCTGCCCTAAGGCAGATATTGGCACAGGCTGAACCGGTAAGGGAAATGGCACGACTGGTTTCAGACTTTACCAAGCGCGCCGGGTTCTGTCTGTTTGCCAAGGCTGTGATAAGTACAAAAGACAATCAAAACCATATTGAGGTTCTAAAGGGTCAGCAATCATTTCGTATTGCCCCATTGTTGCAGGCTAATTGCTGGGCGCAATTGCCTGAGGATAAAGCTGTCTTGCGTGCTGGTGATCTGGTCAGGTTCCACAGATTTTATGGAGGTGTGTTGTGATTGTAAAAGTGCAAATGTTTGGTGCCTTCAGGGTGCTTGGTGACCAAATAGAAGTAAAGATTAAGGAAGGTGGTTCGGTGTCTGATTTGCGTGACTCCATGCTGCAATATGCCCAAAACGCAGACTTGTCTGAACTGTTGCGCGTTAGCAAATTTGCCAACCAAAGTTCAGTGCTTGGCGAAGGTGCAATTTGTTCTTCAGGTGAAGTTTTGGCAATACTTCCCCCAGTATCAGGTGGTTAGCAATGAATACTAATGTTGAGGTAAGAGAGTTTGATAGCAATCCCCTTGATGCCGCCGAAGCTTTAAGTTTTGTCGATGCAGCGGGAAATGGTGCTGGCAGCTTGTTTGTTGGTGTAGTTCGCAACCTTAATCAGGGGCGCAAGGTTCGTGCTGTTTCCTATGATGTATTTGCGCCATTGGCCGAGCAGGGCTTTGCCGAAATATGCAGTGAGGCCCGGCAAAAATGGGGTGATGATTTGCGGTTTTATGTGGCCCATGCCAAAGGTCGGCTACAGGTGGGTGATATCAGTATTGTTCTTGCTGCCGGGTCTCCGCACCGTGCTGAGGCCTTTGCCGCCTGCCGCTATCTTATCGAAGAGATCAAAACCCGTTCACCAATCTGGAAACAGGAGCATTATATGGACGGGGACAGTGACTGGGTGAAGGGCCATGCCCTGTGCGGCCATGACTAAGGCAACCGGATTGGTATTGGCAGGCGGTAAATCCCGACGTATGGGCCAGGATAAGGCCACTTTGATATTAGACAATGAGCAATTGCTTGATAGGGCAAGACATCAACTTTTGCAGGCAGGTTGTGATCCAATCTTGATAAGCGGTCCCAATGATCTGCCAGATCGTTTTAAGTCTGCGGGGCCATTGTCCGGTGTTGATGCTGCTGCAAAGAGGCTTGCAAATGGGGATTGTTTGCTGGTGATCCCGGTAGATATGCCAAATATAACGGCCAGCTTATTGCAAAAACTTCTGGAGCATGTTCATGGCCATAATGGAGTTTATTTTCAAGGAAACCCGTTACCATTTTGTTTTATGGTAAGTGAAAGTTTACGAGAATATTTGCAAAGTACATTGCAGTCTGTAACTGCGGATCGTTCGATATTTGCAATGTTTAAGGCACTGAAATTTATGTCAATATGCCCGCCAGAGGGCAGTGAGGCCATGTTTGCAAATTGTAACACCCCTGAGCAATTTGAAGCCATGGGGGGGAAGTTATGAAGATAAAATTTGCATCAGGTCATGTGGCAGTCAGGCTGTCTGTAGATCAAATGCAGGAGTTGGTAGACAAGGGAAGTTTTAGCGAAACCATTTCTCTTTCAGGCGGCGACTTGCGCGGGGTTATCACTTTGGTTGATGAGCAGATTGCCAACATGCAATTTGATGCGAATACAGCCAGTATTGGTTTTGTTTTTCCACGAGATGCAGTTGAGCAGGAATTGGCCAAACCAACAAGAAACGGTATTGGCGGCTATTTTGAAGGCGGAGTGTTTTCACTGGCCATTGATATGCATGACATACGTGACAGGGCAAAGAAGAACCAATGAGAGCAGGGATTTTATTGCTGTTTGGCTGGTTTGTGGCTTGCACTCCTGCCCATGACCGAACGGTATTGATTGCCACCGCCAGCAGCTTCCGCCCGGCTCTTGAAGCTATCAGCCCTGAATTGCAGCGAATATGCGCAACCCCAATAAGCATAAGCTCAGCCTCAACTGGAGCTTTGATAACCCAGGCCAATCAGGGAGCGCCATTTGACTTGCTGATCAGCGCAGATATTGAGTTAAGCAAATTGGTCAAAGCTGCCAATATTGACCCGCCTTTTGCCCTATCGCCTTTGGCTCTTTGGGTGCGCCCTGAAGCCTCTCGTGCCGGGCCGGTTGCGATTGCCAACCCCGCAACAGCACCATTTGGGAGGGCTGCAATGCAGGTGATCGGAAAACCTGATATTGAGTTGGTTACCGCTAACAGTGCTTCGCAGGCTTTTTCGTTTGTAAAGTCAGGGGCAGCCAGCGCTGGTTATGTGCCGCTAGTCTTGTTAAAGGGTGCCAAAATACCCAAAGACGATTATGAAGTGATTGATCCAGATAGCTATTTTGCAATCATGCTGCAGGTTTTGCGCTTGAATGACCATCCGCAAACAGATTGCCTCGCCCGGAGCCTTGCTGGTGAGGCCCTGTGGCCGCATCTGGCTAAATTTGGTTATGAATTACCATGAGTGCCAACCTGCTATCTCCAGTATTAACCAGCTTGCAATTGGCTACTGTAACCACGGCTGTCTTGTTGCTGTTAGGGGTGCCACTGGCATTTGCCTTGTCACAGATGCGCGGAATTTTGCGAGGACTGCTGGAAAGCCTGGTGGCGGTGCCATTAGTGTTGCCACCAACAGTGCTGGGGTTTTATCTGCTGCTGCTTTTGGGGGCAAACGGGCCGCTTGGATCTTTGGGGTTGGTGTTTTCCTTTCCCGGACTGGTGATCGGATCAGTATTGTTTTCCCTTCCATTTATGGTGCGTCCGGCTCAAAGTGCTTTTGAGGGCATACCGGCATCTGTTTTTGAAGCCGGGGCCAGTCTTGGTCTTGGCCCCTGGCAGCGGTTTATTACCCTAGCCCTGCCTATGGCAAAAACCGGCATTGTTAGTGGCGCCATGCTCAGTTTTGCTCATACTTTGGGCGAATTTGGCGTGGTATTGATGGTCGGAGGCAATATACCAGATAAGACCCGTGTGCTGTCCATTGCGATTTTTGATGCTGTAGAACAGGCAGATTATGCTCAAGCTCATATTTTATCGTTGGCATTAGTGTTGTTTTCTTTTGCTGCGATGTTGTTGGTTTCCACTTTGGCCTTGCGGGGTGGACGATCATGAAGCTGGATATTTGCCATCGTCTGGCCGGATTTGATTTACGGCTAAAAACCGATCTTCCCGACACCGGCATCACCGCAATAACAGGCCCCTCTGGTGCCGGGAAAACCACGGTTTTGCGGATGATTGCCGGATTTGTTCGCGGACAGGGAAGTGTGCAGTTCAAAGACCGGGTTTTACAGGGTGAAACAGTTTTTGTGCCGGCAGAGGCCCGTAAATTTGGCTATGTAACCCAGGATGGCGGTCTGTTTAGCCATTTATCTGTAGATCAAAATCTTGGCTTTGCCGAGAGCCGGGCGCGGGCCGGGGGCGTGCCAAGAGGGGCAGTATGTGCTGCACTGGGGATCGAGCATTTATTGTCTCATCGAACAAGTCATCTTTCTGGTGGTGAACGCCAGCGGGTTTGTCTGGCTCGCA
>JALSYJ010000094.1 GCA_027071965.1 Robiginitomaculum sp.
TTTGGGGCGGCGACAACAAGGTCTATGCCGCTTTTAAGTTCTTCCTCTATACCCTGCTTGGCTCCATGTTGATGCTGATAGCTGTAATCGCCATGATTATGGTAGCAGGAACATCAAACATTGTTGAGCTGCTGGCCTTTGATTTTGCTCCCGGCTTGCAGACATGGCTGTGGCTTGGCTTCTTTGCCTCGTTTGCGGTTAAACTTCCCATGTGGCCGGTTCATACATGGCTGCCTGATGCCCATGTGCAGGCTCCAACGGCGGGATCAGTCATTCTGGCTGGTGTATTGCTGAAGCTGGGCGGATATGGCTTTATCCGGTTTTCCCTGCCGATGTTTCCGCTGGCATCACAGTTTTTTGCGCCACTGGTTTTCGCCTTGTCGGTTATTGCGATTATTTATACATCAATGGTTGCCTTCAGACAGACCGATATGAAAAAGCTGATTGCTTATTCATCGGTAGCCCATATGGGCTTTGTAACCATTGGCCTGTTTGCAATGAACTTTATCGGCTTGCAGGGTGCCATGTTCCAAATGCTAAGCCACGGTGTGATCTCCGGGGCATTGTTTTTGATCGTTGGCGTGGTTTATGAGCGAATGCATACTCGTGAAATTGCAGCTTATGGCGGTCTGGTTCACCGGATGCCGGTGTATGCGGCCATATTCATGGTGTTTACCATGGCCAATGTCGGATTACCTGGTACCTCAGGGTTCATCGGTGAAATTCTGACACTGGTATCAGCATTCAAGGTCAACACATGGGTAGCTCTTGGTGCAACAACCGGGGTTATCTTCTCCGCTGTTTATGCGCTGCACCTGTATCGCGCAGTGATTTTTGGTGAAATGGTCAATGACAAGCTGGCTGCGATTACGGATATCACAAGAAAAGAGATGCTTATGTTTGCGCCTTTGATTTTGGCAACATTGATTATGGGAGTGTTGCCGGTGCTGGTGACCGACATCACAGGGCCGGCAGTAGAGGCATTGATGGAACGAATAGATGCGGGGCTGGCCTTGGCAGCACCCACAGGAGGGGCCGGTGGCTGATTTTGGGTCTAATATGGCTGCATTGTTACCAGAGATTATTCTGGTAATCAGCGGTTTGGTTTTATTGTTAGTTGGGGCATTTGCCGGTAAAAAGGCTGTGCCTGCCATAAACCTGACAATTGTCGGGATTTTGCTTCTGGTGGCCGTATTGGTTTTGCTGCGGATACCCGATGCGGCAATATCATTGTTTGATGGTGCTTTGCGCCTTGATGCTCTGGCGGTATTTGGCAAATTTGCAACATTACTTGCCTCGGCTTTGGGGCTGTGGCTGGCCTATGGTTATTTGAAAACCGACAAGCGGCTAACCACAGAATTCGGCGTGCTTATCCTGTTTGCAGCCTTAGGCATGATGATAATGGTTTCGGCTACTGATCTGCTTGCGCTTTATGTGGGCATAGAGATGCAAAGTCTGGCACTTTATGTGCTGGCCGCCAGCAATCGTGACAGCTTGCGTTCCTCAGAATCCGGACTGAAATATTTTGTATTGGGAGCATTGTCCTCTGGATTACTCTTATATGGAGCTTCGCTGATTTATGGGTTTTCGGGCAGTTTGCGCTTTGAGGGGATTGCTGCGGCCATTGCCAATGACGCTTCTGTTGGTTTGGTGGTTGGCATAGTATTCTTGCTAAGTGGTCTTGCTTTTAAGATTTCGGCTGCTCCATTTCATATGTGGACTCCGGACGTATATGAAGGCGCTCCAACACCGGTAACCGCATTTTTCTCCGTAGCGCCAAAGATTGCTGCAGTTATTTTAATTGCGCGTATCCTGTTTGACCCGTTTTTGCAAATGCTTGCAGACTGGCAGCAGGTGGTTATTGCAATTTCTGTCCTATCAATGGTCGTTGGTTATTTGGGCGCAATCATGCAGCGCAATATCAAACGAATGATGGCTTATTCCTCCATCGCCAATATGGGATATGCACTTATCGCCATAGCCAGTGGAACCGCTGGAGGTTTAAGTGGTCTGCTGATTTATATGGTGCTTTATGCGATTACCACTTTGGGTATTTTTGCATGTATTTTGGCCATGCGCCGTGCCGAAGGCATGGTTGAGCAAATGGATGATCTTGCCGGGCTGTCACGATCGCAGCCAGCTTTGGCTATTGGTTTGACCATATTGCTGTTTTCAGTTGCTGGTATTCCACCTATTGCTGGCTTTTTTGGCAAGTATTTTATCTTTTTGGCGGCGATGCAGGCCAATTTGTTATGGCTTGCCATTTTTGGAGCCGTGGCCAGTGTAATCGGTGCCTTTGTTTATATCAGGGTGGTAAAGATTATCTGGTTTGATGAGCCACCACAGCAGGACTTTGTCCCGGTTAGCCGTGTGCAGGCAATACTGGTTGCATCAAGCGCGACTTTGATGCTACCCGCTGCAATCTGGTTCTTACCTGCCTTGTATGAATGGTCAGAAATTGTTGCGTTGAGCCTCTTTGCTGGTGGATAAGTCAACTCCCGTTCGGCATTTAGCCTCTACGGACAGCACAAATTCCGAATGTATCCGTTTGGCTAATGCTGGTCACGCTGCGCCATTTTGGGTTATGGCCGATCAACAGACCAGAGGCCGGGGGCGCTTGCATCGTAATTGGAGCAGCAAAAGCGGCAATCTATATGCCAGTGGCCTATATAGTTTTGAGACCAGCCCGGAAAAACTTGCGCAATTGGGATTTGCTGCAGCCTTGGCGGTTATTGATGCCGTATCAGCACATATGCCGATTGATGTACTGCAGCTAAAATGGCCCAATGATGTGCTGGCTGAAGGTTCAAAACTTGCTGGTGTCTTGCTGGAGAGCTTTCCGCAAAGTGATGGTTCTTATCTCTTGGTGGTTGGTATCGGTATCAATATTGCTCATGCACCGCAATTGCCTGATCGCAAGACCGCTTGTGTGGGGCAGTTTCAAAGCCCATCATCGCTGCCTGTTACTCCTGCAAAACTGTTGCCTGACCTAATTGCCTGTTTTGAAAAATGGCTGTTGAACTGGCAGCACAGAGGGTTTGGCGAGCTACGCAATGCGTGGATGGCCAAGGCCTATGGTTTTGGTGAAAAAATAGTGACATCAAATAAAAACGAAGGACGATTTGAAGACATGTCAGAAACTGGCGGCTTGCTTTTGCGGCAATCTTCCGGGCAGGTAATTGAAATATCAGCCGGTGAAGTGTATTTCGCCACTGATGGGGGATAGTTATATGCTTCTTGCGATTGATTGTGGAAATACCAATGCCTTGTTTGCTGTGCATGATGGCAGTAAATGGCGCAAGCAATGGCGCACAGCCACCAATACCAGCAGAACCGCCGATGAATACGCGGTGTGGCTACATCAATTGCTGGCGATGGATGACTTGTCTTTGGGTGATCTGGACGCCTGTATTATTTCAACGGTGGTACCGCAGTCATTATTTCATTTGCGGAATTTATCACGACGGTATCTGAATAATGAGCCAATTGTAATCGGTGAAAGCAATGTGCAAATGAGCATTGTTGCCGATACTGATAATCCCAAAGAAATCGGAGCAGACCGACTGGTGAATGCCGTTGGTGCTCGCACGATGGTAGATGGGAATTTACTCTTGGTCGATTCAGGTACCGCAACCACATTTGATGTGGTCAGCAAGGATAACCGTTTTATCGGGGGGGCAATTGCGCCGGGCATGGCGCTGGCACTTGAGGCCTTGCACGATGCTGCAGCAAAACTGCCCAGAATTGCGCTGCAAAAACCAGAAAAAATCATCGGGACCAATACGGTAAATGCCATGCAGACCGGGATATTCTGGGGGCATGTGGAAATGATTGACGGTCTGGTTCGTAAAATTCGCAAGGAATTTTCAGAGCCAATGACCGTAATTGGAACTGGTGGGGTTTCGCCGCTATTCTCCGGAGCATCCAGAGAAATTGAAAGGTTTGAATCCGACCTGACGGTTCGGGGACTATTGGAGATTTATCGTCAAAATGGGGGAAGGTGTGAGTAAATTACAGTCAGATCGCCTGGTTTTTGTTCCCCTTGGCGGTTCAAATGAAATTGGAATGAATTTGAACCTGTATGGGTTTGGGCCCAAGGGTCGTGAAAAG
>JALSYJ010000095.1 GCA_027071965.1 Robiginitomaculum sp.
ACTGATTTCAATGCCCCCGTCCACCTCGCGCAAAATAACATTGCATGGCAACATGGTTCCAATACGTGGTTCAGCTTCGATTGCCTGATTAGCCATTACCGGATTGCATGCGCCCAAAATGGTGTATTTGGGCATGTCCTTGTTGATTTTTTTCTTCAATGTGGCCTGCACATCAATGGTAGTAAGCACCCCAAAACCATGATTGGCCAGTGCAGTATTAGTGCGATCATAAGCCTCAGCCCAAGGGTAGGATACGGTTTTAGAAAAACAATAAGACATGGCATTTCTCCTGTGCATATTAGGTGGTGCTTATATAATGGTTTGGTCAATCAATACAAGGATAGACATATAAGGCATAGTGAAATAGCCCGCAAAAAACCTTATCCTCATTTCCCCACGGGATAACAGGCAAATGCAAAGACGATTTGTACGACTGCCTGTCAGAATTACTTGCGCGTCACGAGCGTACAAAACCCTTTTGTTTTATTGGCTTTGAGAAAAATATTTACCTGTCAAAGAGCGTTTTTTCGGGGGCTTTGCCCCAGCTCTTACATTATAACAGGTTTAAGGTTGGCGGGCATCATTATCACTTATCCCCACACCTCAAGGGTCATTCAGTACACCTAAGGGTCATTTAAGGGTTATTTTATTATAACGAAGTGCTGTTTTGGTATGATTGCAGGGTGGCCCAAGTATCACTCAAGGGACAGCAAAATTTGCACTGACCCTAAGAATGACCCTCATGATTGACCCTCGTCACCCATGTAATTTTTACATCCCTAACTTAAATGCCGTTCGCAACCCTCACTTACGGCTTATGCGCCGTAAGTGACGAACGTAAAGCAGATGGTCTTTTGTAATTTTATGGGCGTGCATGGTTTGCGATCCTGATCTTAAGTTATAGAAGATGTGAAATGTCCCGTTGCGCGGGAGGCAAACTCATGACATAAGGCGCGCTTGCTGTGCCTGAAAAGCCAGCAGGAGAAGCCTTTTGCACGAATCGTGCGCAGTATAGAAACACAAGAGAAACACAAGAATCCGGATAAAAACCATGCAGGTTAAAGAAACCAAGGCCGAGGGCCTGAGCCGTACTTATGAGATTACCATTACCGCCGATGAGCTGGATGCAAAGCTGGACGCCAAAATCGCCGAGGTGCAGCCTGAAGTATCCTTAAAAGGCTTCCGTCCTGGCAAGGTTCCTGTCTCGCATATCAAGCGGATGTTTGGTAAATCCATGATGGGTGAATTGGTACAGGAATCCATGGACGATGCTTCCAAACAGGCGCTGGATGACAATGGGATCAAGCCTGCTGGCAATCCCAAATTCGATCTTCAAAGCGAAGCTGAGGACGTGGTCGCGGGCAAGGCTGATCTTAGCTTTGAGATGCATGTGGATATTATGCCGGAATTTACTCCTGCTGACCCGGCAAAACTCTCTATTGAACGTCCTGTGTGTGAGGTTTCAGACAAGGATGTTGATGAGGCTCTTGAGCGAATTGCGGGTGAGCAGAAAACGTTTAAGGAGAAAGCCGCAACAGCAAAAGCCAAGGAGGGCGATGCAGTAGTGATTGATTTCGTTGGCAGCATTGATGGCAAGGAGTTTGACGGCGGTAGCGCTGTTGATGCCGAAGTGGTGCTGGGGGCTGGGCAGTTCATTCCCGGTTTTGAAGAGCAGCTTACCGGAGCCAAAAAGGGTGATACCCCAATTTTGAAAGTTACCTTTCCCATTGATTATCAGGCCGAACACCTGGCGGGCAAGCAGGCTGAATTCAAAACTACAGTCAAGTCAGTAAAAGGCCCGGTCGAAACCAAAATCAATGATGATCTGGCTACGCAATTGGGGCTGACCTCATTGGATGCGTTAAAAGACGCTATTCGCCAGAACATAGAAAACGAACACAAGAACCAATCCAGAGCCAGAAGCAAACGGCGTATTCTGGATGCACTGGATGCGCAACACGATTTTGAACTGCCGCCAGGCATGGTTGAAGCCGAGTTCAATCAAATCTGGAAACAGGTCGAGGCTGACTTAAAGGAAGGCAATGTGGATGATGAGGACAAGGATAAGTCCGAAGATGATTTGCGCGACGAATATTTGCGCATTTCCGAACGCCGGGTGCGTTTGGGCCTTGTACTGGCAGAAATAGGGCAACAGAACAATATTGCTGTAGCTGCCGAAGAAGTATCACGGGCCGTCAATCAGGAAGCCATGCGCTATCCCGGACAGGAAAAACAGGTGGTAGAATATTTCCAGAAAAACCCGGAAGCCCAGGCTCAATTGCGGGCACCGATTTTTGAGGAAAAAGTAGTCGATTTCATGTTGGAACTGGCTGAAGTCAAGGATGTCAGCGTGAGCAAGGAAGAATTGTTCATGGATGACGATGCTCCGGCTGCTGCTGCAAAAAAGGCAAAGAAAAAGCCTACGGCCAAAAAGAAGGCCGCGCCAAAGAAAAAACCAGCAGCAAAAAAGGCTGCGCCGAAGAAAAAAGAAACCAAGGCTGCATCAAAGGAAAAAACTTCTCCAAAGAAGGCTGCGCCTAAAAAGCCGGCAGCAAAAAAGAAGCCAGCAGCCAAAAAATAAATTGATCATTGCAAAAGGGGTGAGCTTATTGGCTTACCCCTTTTGTTTTTATTGACTTTTTAACAAATGGGCAGGGGGCTTAATGGCACGGCGAATTTTTGGAAGCGCCATTTGCCTGTCTTCATGACTGTCAATGATTGATACAAAACTTCCATCTGCTGCAAATAAATATACTCCAGCACTATGGTTGATAGTGTAATCATTCTGATCAAGCGGGATTTTTTCATATTTGGCAGCAAATCCTGCCATCATTTTATCCAATTCAGTTAACGAGCCTGTCCAGCCTCTGATCATCGGATGAAAATAACTGATATATTCAGCCAGTACCTTGGGCGTGTCCCGTTCAGGATCCACAGACACCAGAATTGCATTAAATTTTTCAGCATCCGGGCCAAGCTCATCAAGCCATCTGGAAATATTCTCAAGCGTTGTTGGGCATATATCCGGGCAATAGGTAAAGCCGAAAAAAACCATGGCAGGTTTACCAAGCAGGCTTTTGGGGGAAACCTGATTGTTTTCATGGTCTTTTAAGCTGAATTCCATCTGGGTTAGTGAAACCGGAATGGTGGAGGCAGGAGCCTTGGCGCCTGGCCCGTCAACTTGCCACCATCCAATAAAAATACTGATAGCAATGATGGTGATCACGATGAGCAGATATGTAAAAACCCGCAGCACGATTGTTATTCCTTTGGCCCACGTGCACCTATTGCTAATACAGGCACATCTATGGTGGTTTGTTGTCCATTTTCAA
Source organism: Robiginitomaculum sp. (assembly GCA_027071965.1). Taxonomy (GTDB): domain Bacteria; phylum Pseudomonadota; class Alphaproteobacteria; order Caulobacterales; family Maricaulaceae; genus Robiginitomaculum_B. Next base: position 3,333 of record JALSYJ010000095.1, read on the forward strand.
AAATCAGTGTTAATTCAAAACTGTCGCCCTTAATGAGCGGGCGTTGTAAATCCATCAACATAATGTGCAGCCCAGAAGGTTGCAGGGTTATGCTTTGATTTGGCTCAATTCGTATTTTACCGGCAGGGGCCATGGAGCTTATGCCTTGAGCATTGGTAGTACTGTTATGAATATGGGCCATTTCGGCAATTTTGGTTTTAATGCGGTCAAGGATCACTGCATCTTTGCCATTATTGGTAATGGTAAGATAAGCCGCTGTCGGGCGCATGGTCCCGATTGAGGCCCGGGCCCATTGCTTGGTAATCGTAACATTTTTTGTTTGTGCATATGCCGGGCCGTTCACAAAAGTGACTGTTACGGCAATCAGGATCAGTAATTTATTTATCATGGATTAATCCTGACCCTAAAGCCTGCTCTTAATATCTTCTACAATCTTGCTGGCTTGGGTGCCATAGGCAAAGGATCGGACAAAATGTCCATTGGTATCAAATAAAAACAATGATGAGGAATGGCTCATTGTATAGCCGTCCGGTGCCTGATCCTGTTGCAGTTTTTCATAAAAAATCTTGAAGGATTTTCCAGTTTGCTCAATTTGCTCAAGGCTGCCGCTTAAGCCCAAAATTGAAGGGTGAAACAGCGTGACATATTTGGCCAATACCTCTGGTGTATCCCGTTTGGGGTCAATGGTGATAAATAAGGGCTGAACTGCAGATGCCTTTTCTTGTAAGTCATCCATAACTACAGCAATTTCGGACAGGCTGGTTGGGCATATATCA
>JALSYJ010000096.1 GCA_027071965.1 Robiginitomaculum sp.
CGTCTGCCACCACTACCATTCCTGAATGTTGTGAGTAACCAATACCAACCCCGCCACCGTGATGAATACTGACCCATGTGGCACCCGAAGCAGTATTTAGCAATGCGTTTAACAAGGGCCAGTCAGCCACCGCATCGGAGCCATCTTTCATCGCCTCGGTTTCACGATTGGGACTGGCCACTGAACCGCTGTCCAGATGATCACGCCCAATGACTATAGGGGCTGATAATTCGCCGCTGGCCACCATTTCATTAAACGCCACGCCCAGGCGATCCCTCTGACCAAGGCCAACCCAGCAAATGCGAGCAGGCAAGCCTTGAAACTGAATACGATCACGGGCCATGTCCAGCCAGTTATGCAAGTGCTTGTCATCTGGGATGAGCTCCTTGACCTTTGCATCGGTCTTGTAAATATCCTGCGGATCCCCTGATAATGCCGCCCAACGGAACGGCCCAACCCCCCTACAGAATAATGGCCGGATATAGGCCGGAACAAAACCCGGAAAATCAAACGCATTTTGCAAACCCTCATCCAGCGCCACCTGGCGGATATTATTGCCATAATCAAAGGTGGGAATACCACGCTCATGAAATGCCAACATGGCTTCCACCTGTATACGCATGCTTTTTCGTGCCGCACGTTCTACACTGGACGGATCACTGACCCGTGCCTGTTCCCATTGCTTTAATGACCAACCAAGCGGCAAATAGCCATTGACCGGGTCATGAGCGCTGGTCTGATCAGTTACTGCATCAGGCCATATGCCGCGCTCCACCAGCTCCGGGAATACTTTTGCGGCATTGCCAAGCAGGCCAACTGACACCGGCTTGTCGGATTCATTGATCATTGTCAGCGCTTCATCAAGATCATTGGTAAACTCATCCAGATAACCCGATTCAATACGCATCTGTATACGCGAGGGCTGACACTCTACCGCCAACATGCTGGCCCCAGCCATGGTTGCCGCCAGCGGTTGCGCACCCCCCATACCACCAAGCCCGCCGGTTAATATCCATTTACCGTGCAAATCACCACCAAAATGCTGGCGGCCCATTTCAACGAATGTCTCATAGGTTCCCTGAACAATACCTTGTGAGCCAATATATATCCACGAGCCAGCGGTCATCTGCCCGTACATCATCAGCCCGGCCTTATCCAGCTTGTGAAAATGCTCCCAATCAGCCCATTTACCAACAAGATTAGAGTTGGCAATCAGAACCCTCGGCGCATTCTCATGAGTACGAAATACACCCACCGGCTTACCAGATTGCACAAGCAGGGTTTGATCACTTTCAAGTTTTCGTAACGAAGAAACAATCTGATCATAGCTTTCCCAATTGCGTGCGGCCCGGCCGATACCGCCATAAACCACTAATTCCTGAGGATTTTCCGCCACGTCCTGATCAAGATTATTCATCAACATCCGCAAGGCCGCCTCCGTAAGCCAGCTTTTTGCTGACAGCTCATTTCCTGTGGCAGCCCTGATAATTCTAGAGTTATCAAGAAGTTGGTTCATCTTATTGTTTCCTTTGATTTTTCATGCCAGTTATTAAGGTTTGTTATAAGTGATTTTAATGGCTTTTGCGCCGCACGGGCCTGCTTGTCATCAAAATCAAGAAACTCATCCTCATTCATATATATCTGCTGTGAAATTTCCAGTTGCAGGGCATGAATATTATCTGATGGTCTACCATAATTCCTGGTAATCCAGCCACCCTTAAAGCGCTGATCCCGCACAAATGAAAACCCGGAAGAAGCTAAAATATCAACAGCTATTTCCGCAATTCCCGCCGCACAGGATACCCCGGAGAATGTACCAAGATTAAAATCCGGCAGCACTCCGTCAAACAGACGCGGAACCCTGCTCTTAATTGAGTGACAATCAAGTAATATGCAAAATCCTAGCCTCGACTTTATCCGCTCAATCTGTGTGCGCAATTGTTGATGGTAGGGAATGAAAAACTGTTGCTTTCGTCTTTTGATCTGCTCTGCATCAGGCCCGCGACCGTAATGATAGATATCATCTCCGGCAAAAGTGCTTATGGGGCACAATCCGGTTCCCTCCTGGCCGGGATAAAGATCGATATCCTTTGGATCGCGGTTCAAGTCCACCACATAGCGTGAATAATTGGCCTGCAACCAACTTACACCCGTCTTTGCAAACTCGTATAGCTTGGGCACATGCCAGTCCGTATCAACTAGTGATCGTCCGGTTTCATTTAGCGTGCACAGGATATTTTCGGGGATAAAAGTTCCTGAATGCGGAAAATTCAGCAATAGCGGCCCGTCAAATTCCTGCAAATGATAAAGCGGTAAGCTCATACCGGCTAGTCCCTGAATGTTTCCGGGCATATTTCTGGCAGTAAATCTTGCACCTCTGGCAAGCAAGACAAATCCCCCTGAATAATCATTTGTTTAACCAGCGCAATATCTGGAGACATCAAGCGATCATCATCAAGAACCGGTATTTGCGCGCGAATAGCCGAACGAACTGCTTGTAATGGAGTTGAGGACGGGGTGGCGTTGTTTTCATGCAGATCAAGCCCCTGACAGGCTGCCAGCAATTCAATGGCCACCACATGCGCGGCATTATCATTCATTAGAGCCAATCTGCGCGCGCCGTGACTAGCCATGGAAACATGATCCTCCTGATTGGCCGAAGTGGGGATGCTGTCTACTACTGCTGGAAATGCGCTTTGCTTGTTCTCCGAGACCAGAGCAGCCGCAGTTACTTGCGCTATCATAAACCCGGAATTCAGCCCGGGATCAGGGGTAAGAAATGCCGGCAATTCACTTAATGCCGGATCCACCAGCATTGCTGTGCGCCGTTCTGACATTGAGCCTATTTCACATAAAGACACTGCGATCTGTTCAGCGGCAAAACCAACCGGCTCAGCATGAAAGTTTCCGCCGGACACTGCATCTTGTTCTTCAGGAAAAATCAGCGGATTGTCGGTAACGCCATTGGATTCCCGCCCCAACACCATGGAGGCATGAGACAGGCTGTCGAGTATTGCGCCCATTACCTGCGGCTGACAGCGCAGGCAATACGGGTCTTGCACCTTGTCACAATCCTGATGACTATCTGCTATGGGGCTATCCTCAAGTAATTTGCGATATCCGCCGGCAACTTTAATCTGCCCCTCCTGCCCCCTGACTTCATGGATTCTGGCATCAAATGGCGTATGAGACCCGCGCATGGCCTCCACAGACATCGCCCCGGCCAACATTGCGCCATAAAATACATTTCTTGCGCCATAAAGACCATTTAGGGCAAATGCTGTTGAAACCTGAGTTCCATTTAACAGGGCCAGACCTTCCTTGGCCTTTAATTGAACCGGCTGCAGGCCAGCCTTGGACAGAGCTTCAGCCGCAGGCATTTTCACCCCGTTAATACGGGCAAAGCCCTCACCGATCATGGCCGCGGCCAAATGTGAAAGCGGAGCCAGATCACCCGAAGCACCCACTGAGCCCTGCGATGGTATAACCGGGTAAATTTTGCGATCCAACATATCCACAAGCAGCTTTAGTGTCGGTATTTGCACACCGGAAAATCCGCGCATCAAACTGGCCAATTTCATAACCATAACCAGTCTGGTTACCGGCTCTGACAATGAGGGGCCAACCCCTGCGCAATGGGAAAGCACGATTTTACGCTGCAGATTGTCAAGATCCTCATTACGAATACGGGTATTGGCCAATTTGCCAAAGCCGGTATTTACACCGTAAACCGTCTGCCCCCTTGCCAGAATTCCAGCAATTAAATCAGCACTTGCCTGCGCACGATCCCAGTGTTCTTTTTCAAAGCTTACCTTGTGAACCCCGCCAAGAATTTTTTGCCAATCCTGATGCTCTATGGCACCCGGTTTTAGTTTCATTGATTGTTCCATTTTACACTCTTTCACAATCTGGAACCTGCCCAAAGCCGTAAGCCAACTGCGCAGGGTGCTCAAAATCCCACACCCGCAAATCAGCCGTAAACCCGGGAGAAATTTGTCCGATTTTCTTGTGCATACCCAAAGCTGCAGCCCCATGACGGGTTATACCCAGCAAAGCCTCATCTATGGTAAGACCAAACAAAATGCATGCCATATTCACCATTAACACAAGGTTGGTAGTTGGTGATGATCCGGGATTGCAATCAGTTGCCACAGCCATTGGCACCCCGTATTCGCGCAATAAATCAATCGGCGGCTTTCTGGTTTCATTCAAAAAGTAAAACGCTCCGGGTAATAATACCGCAATGGTTCCGGCATCAGCCATGGCCTTGGCACCTGCAGCGTCCAGATATTCCAGATGATCACAGGACAAGGCACCAAACTCTGCAGCCATCCCCGCACCATGGCTGTTGGAAAGTTGTTCTGCATGCAGGCGCACCGGCAGAGCCAGATCAGCAGCTTTTTCAAAGATGCGCCGGGTTTGCGCTAGAGAAAAACCAATACTTTCGCAAAATACATCAACCGCATCCACCAGACCAAGCCCTGCTGCCTCGGGGAGCATTTCACCAACTACCAGATCAACATAGCAATCCGCACGAGAAGCAAATTCCGGCGGCACCGCATGCGCACCCAAGAATGAGGTAAAAACCCGCACCCGCAAACGCTCGGCCAAAGTCCGTGCAACCTGCAGCATCTTTATTTCAGTTTCCGTATTTAACCCATAGCCAGACTTGATCTCGACACTGCCAACCCCCAAGGCAATCATTTGCTCAAGCCGGGCGCTGGATACTGCAAATAATTGCTCAAAATCTGCTTTGCGGGTTTCCTTGACCGTGGACAGGATGCCGCCGCCTGAGGCTGCTATTTGTGCGTAACTTAAGCCTTGCAATCTTTGCTCAAATTCTTTTGAGCGATCACCGCCATAAACAAGATGGGTATGACAATCAATAAACGCTGGCAACACCCAACGCCCGCCAAGGTCCAGCTCCTGCCAGCTTGCATATTGTTGCGGAAGCTCAGCCTCGACGCCAACCCATTTGATGACCCGTTCCTGTATGACTATGGCGCCATCGCGTATAACGCCTATACCCGGTAAGGCATTTTGCATGCTTGCTATATGGCAGTGCTTTAATACTTGTTTTTGCTGTGCAGCATTCATGCCCGTTGCTAACTTTGTAATCATTCATTGGCAAGCATTTTCATATGAGCAATCCAAGAGCAAGACTTACGAAACTATCCCTTTTCCGGCCGGTAGCGGATGAGCACAAATCAAGTAGCGCTCAATTTTGAACGAATGGGTGAGAAGAACTAATCTTGCCATATTTACATTCCGTATGCCATAGCCAATTACTTACCCCTCACCTCGATCCTCTCCCAATGGGAGAGGAGGAAAATGAACTGCATCAGCAATGTGACTCCTTCTCCCATTGGGATGTGTCCTCAAGCAGCGAAGCGTTAGGACATTAAAGAGTCCTCAATTAGCGAAGCGGTAGGACAGATAAAACTTCCCACTTTTGCTTGCAAATAATTAAGCCGCCCTGATCTCCCGCAGGAATGTTTCCACTTCTCGGTTCAGCTCTTCGGCCTGACTTGATAAGGATTTGGCAGCGCTTAACGTCTCGGAGGCCGATGCACTCGCCTCGTTTGAAGAGTGACTTACATCTTCGATGTCTTCAGATATCTGACTGGTACCGGTTGATGCTGTACTCATGCTTGAGGATATTTCGCTGGTTACGGTACCTTGTTCTTGTACTGCATTGGAAATGGCTGCGGATATATCGTGAACACCGCCAACGGTTTCACGTATGGAATCAAGAGCTCCAACAACCTGTTTGGATACCTCTCGAATGTTGGATATGCTTTCGCCGATTTCGCTGGTGGCAGAAGTAGTTTGCGTAGCCAGACTTTTGACCTCACTGGCGACAACCGCAAACCCGCGCCCGGCATCACCAGCACGGGCCGACTCAATAGTTGCATTTAACGCCAGCAGGTTAATCTGGGCGGCAATATCTTCAATAAGGGTTACAATCTCGCCAATGCGATCTGTGGCCTCTTCCAGCTCTTTGGAGGTTTGATCAGCCTTTTGCATTTCCGATACCGCAGCACTTACCGCTTCGTCTGATCGGGAAATCTGTTGTGAAATCTCCTGTACAGATGCTGACATTTCTTCGGTTGCGGAGGCTACGGCCTGCACATTTTCGGAAGTTTCTGTTGAGGCCTTTGATACACTTTCAACTTTTTCACTGGTGTTTTCGACCACATTGCATACCAGTTCGGAGTTTTGATACAATTGATCAGCGGCAGCGGTAACCGATTGAATAATTCCGGAGACTTTATCTTCAAAGCTGTCTGCAAGCTGGTTTCTTTCTTTTATTTTTTCCTCTTCTGCCAGTTTTTCCACCTGCGCCTGTGTTGCTTCGAACTGGAGTTTTTCTACTGCATTTTCCCTAAAAACTTCCAGCGCCCGCGCCATTTCGCCAACTTCGTCCTTGCGGCTGGTACCAACAATATTGATGTTTGTATCACCCTCTACCAGATCTTTCATGCTTCTGGCAGCGCCGGAAATCGGTGCAATCATAATGGTTACCTGCCAGGCAACGAATGCAATTACCAACAAGGCGATAATGGTGGCAACACCTGCTGCATACAGCATGGACTTGTTAATAGTGCTTTGAATTACTCCGCGGTCAAATGACAACATTAAATAGCCAAGCTGTTCGCCATCTTCGTCCAAAATGCTTGAAAGTGCGTAAGTTAACTGACCTTCGAAAACTGAAACCGGGCCGGACTTGATCTGCCCGCTAGCTGTTTCGAGTTTTTCCATAATTGCATCGGAAAGCTCAAATTCTGATGGCGCCGACATCATCGGGGTCATGTCTTCATCAAAAACCACCGCACCATTGAAGCTTTCATCTTCCTGCAGCTCTTTCATTGTGCTTTGGATATAAGGGATCAACCCATTGGCCAAGCCTACTTCAATGGCCGAACTGGCAAAAGAAATAGTCATTTCCTCTTTCACATATGCGTCCTGCATCAAGCCCTTTTTGTGCTCAAACGTAATCGCAAAAACTGTTCCGATTACAGTTACAAGAATGCTCAACACAGTGAAGATTAAAAATTTGTTTCTCATAAAACGCCCCGAATGGATATTTCACTTAACCGATGAGCTAAATACGCAGCCCCCTTCAACAAACCATAATTGCTTAATTTAATTTTTCGGTAATAGCGCCAACATCATCGGCACTATCCACTGAAATAACATTGGAAAACTCCGCCCCTTCCAAAGCTTCCTCCGGCTTGTCCTTAACCAGAACCACCAGCTTAGCCTTGGAAATTTTGGAAATAGCTTTTTGCTTGCCCGAATAATCAGCCATGGCCAGCATGTCCACATTGTAGGATTTTACCTGAAAGTCACTGGACAATGCTGCCTTTAATTCCTTTTGTATGGATTTATCAGATCCGGCATAAACCAGATACACATCAACAGCATAGGCCGCCGGTGATAACGCAAGCAAAGCAAACAGAGCCAGGCCAGCAATAATTTTTCTTGTGATATTCATTTTCTTGATCCTAAAAATATGAAATCAGAGACAGCATGTTCATTTTTATTTTTTGATCCCCGCCAGCAGCAATAAACGGTGCCGGAGCATTGGCAAAGTTATCAATACTATGCGATTGCCACTCATATCTGGCGCGAATATTATTCAAAAACCCCCACTCAAGGCCAAGCGTAACCCGTGAGCGATCAAACGGATTGAACATAGCCTGATTATTGGTATCAACATCGTCATAGCGGGCGATCATTCGCAAAAATCTGGCATCCTCGTCGCCATAGCGAAACGGAATTACCGAACCTTCAACATACCATGACATCATATTATAATTGCCGGTAGTCTGGTTTAATGCCGCCGGCCCTGGTGCAGTCACAGGATTAATGCCGGGCACCTGCTCAACATTTGCCTTTACGTATTCGCCCTTAAGCGTCCAGTTTTTTTCCAAATAATTCATGTGAAAGCCATACATGGACAGGTTTTGCGAACCGGCATTATCCCAGGCTCCGGTATAATAAGAAACTCCAACATCCAAAGGCATTGAAAACGGTGCATAAGAGACTTTGGCTACGATTGCCTTATTGGAATTATTATCACTAAATTGGTCCCACTCTGACTTATTGGCAAATAAGCCATCACGCGGGCGAACCGTTGGCCCGGTAATCAATTGTGCTGAATTACCATCAAGCGCCGGGCCTTCAGAAAACAGCCCGTTTATTATCGATAGCTTTACGTCAAACAAGCCCGAGTCACCAACGATATAAGACCAATTGACCGATGCACCTACATCTGTCCACCCAAAGCGATTAAAACTTGCCGCAACATTATTAACAGGTGAAAGCATTTGCGCTGTAAATGGCTGGCTCATCAAAACCTGCTTAAAAGAAGGCTTGTTTTCATTATAGGACAAAAACGGCACCAATAAACGACCCGCACGAATACTCAAATTCCCATAAGAATCTGTATCCCAATCAGCAGCCGAAGCCAGATCAAAATCAAAATAGTAATAATTAAATGCGACCTTTACCCTGTCATCGCGACCGCTGGTGCTTTTGGCGCTAAAGTCCACACTGGTCTCCATCTCAGTGGAAAAAAGCAGATTGTCCGAAAGGTTTACATCAGCAAAAATACTGGCCTCGCGCAATTGATACAGTGGCTTATTGATATTCTTGCCAACGAATTTTGGCGCACCATCATGGACCATATAATGGCCGTTGAAATAACCGCTGATATTGACCTTGCCATTGGTTGACTTGGAGATTGATTTGGCCAGTTTTGTAAAACCGGCCATCGGATCAGGCTCACCTGCCAGTGCAGAATATGGTGCCATTACCCCAGCCAAAACAAATAAGGCAAGGATTTTTCGACGGAATTTCTTCATTGCGCGCTCCCGCTGACAAGTTGTAGATGCGGTAACATTGGACACACAGGGTTAATAAAATATTTTTGCAACTGATATTGACATTTAGTGCATCGTTGATAACGAAAACAAAATTCTTAACCTGATGATTCAGCTAGGTTTTTCTTGGATACAAGCTTATGCTATTGAAAATACATGAAAAATCATATTAGGCTATAATCCGACGGCATTTTAGATTTTGCCGCAGATATGTCTCAAAACTGATTCTAAATAAAAGGGCAAAATGTCTCACACAATCTGTGATTGAAACGTCCATGCCGCTACCCTTGATAAACTCAGCCGGAATTATTCTAACGCCACAGTCCTTGCAGAACAATCTGCAATCCCGTCATCACTGACAGGCGGGTCTTGTCGCCCATGGTGACACTTACCAGATCATCCATTATCGCCGGGTTTTTCGCACAAGCTGCAACTACCATATTACACCAGAATCTTGAGGCCATCATTTGTTTCATTTTCCAGTTGCTCAAGAAATGACGCGCAAAACGCTGATAAAACAATTGCTGATAATTATTCAATGCCGTTGATAATGTAACCTGTTGATCATAGGCCTGATGCACAGCTTCGGCACATGATATACCGGCGAACATGCCGTAAAAAATACCCTCGCCAGTAAGCGGGTTGACCATGGAAGCCGCATCCCCGATCAGGGCTGCCGATTGATCTTCAAATGCCAGCCTGCAGAGCGGGGCCGCGTAGGGTAAAGGCGCCGAGAGGTGATCCGATAGTTCTACCGGAGTGCCCAGACAGCGCACAGCCCATATTCGATACCCCTCCAGCAACTCAGTCAAACTTGTTCCTGCTAACTGCAGCCGATGAGCATCAATGCCAATCCCGAAATTTGCTCGCCCGGCGGCAAGCGGAAAGGCCCAGCCATAGGCTGGAAGCAATGATTTAATAAAATCCAGCCTTAATTCATCACTGGCGCTTTGCATCTGGCTGTAAGAGCGAATACCAACCCCGGTAGTTTGCGCAGAATTAAGCGGCACACCTAAATGTCTGCGCACCTTTGATGTCGCACCATCCGCCCCAATAAGAACCTTTGCGCGCAGCATGACTTTTGCGCCATCGCTGTTCCGTTTCAAGGTAACCGTCCATATTTTGGCTTTGCGATCAAAATCCAGAGCGCTGCACGAATGATCTGAATAATCTGCGGCCCCCGACCTTAAAGCGTGTAAAAATAGAATATTGTCAAATCGTTTGCGGGGGATCACATAACCGATAGCTGCCCGGCCATCAATTCTGGGTAAATAGCCCGCAGCCTCAACACCTGACGGGCCATGTACGCAAACGGTTTTAATCGCCGAAAATCCGGCCAGTTCCTGCTCAAGCCCAAGACGGTGCAGACAGTTAACCACCCCCGGCCCCAGACCATCACCGCAGCTCTTATCCCTGGGAAAGCTCTTGCGATCAACCAGAGCAACATCCAGCCCGCTTTGCTCGCAAAGCACAGCAGCCGCGCTGCTTCCTGCCGGGCCAGCACCGATTACAATGGCGTAAAATGTATTTTTCACCGCCATCGCATGGGGCACCTGAACCATGGCCTTAAACACTGGTACTGAAGCCCGGCCTCACCCCCGCCCACGATAATTTGCAACCCCCTGCTCCGGTAGCCATATCCCCTTCGGCGCCGGGCCGGACTGCCAGAACACATCTATGGGAATACCGCCTCTTGGATACCAATAGCCACCAATACGAAGCCATTTGGGATCCAGCGTATCCACCAGACGCTTGCCAATAGCAATGGTGCAATCCTCGTGAAATGCGCCATGATTACGAAAACTGCCCAGATATAATTTTAAGGACTTGCTCTCCACCAGCCATTTATCCGGAACATAATCAATCACCAGATGAGCAAAATCAGGCTGTCCGGTAACCGGGCACATGGAAGTAAATTCAGGAGCAGAAAACCGCACCAGATACTCATCCTCCGGATGCGGATCAGCCACTCGCTCCAAAACAGCAGACTCCGGTGAAGCAGGCAGTTCAGTATTACCGCCCAATTGGGTAAGGTTTTTTGGATCTTTTGTCATTTCATCTGATTACCCTCACTGACGGCCAACGGCAAGGCAGTTCTGCGAAACACCTTGCGGATGGCATAATTGGAATTAACCCGCTTTACCCCCGGCAGACGGGTCAGTACATCATGATGCAAACGCTCATAATCAGTGGCATCGCGCACACTTACCCGCAATAAATAATCGGCATCGCCAGTCATCAGGAAACACTCCATAATCTGCGGGCAATGAGTAATGGCCTCTTCAAAACGGTTAAGGTTCTCCCGACGCTGGTTTTCCAAAGTAACCTGCACAAAAACCGAAGAAGCCATGCCCAATTTCTCAGCACTCAGCAAAGCCACATAACTTGAAATAATACCAGCTTTCTCCAAAGCCCGAACCCGGCGATGACAGGCCGAAGCCGACAGCCCGACCTGCCCGGCAAGATCAGCATTATTTATCCTGCCATTGCGTTGCAGAATCTGCAAAATCGCCATATCAATTTTATCAAGGCTGATGACAGTTCCTCCCACTAATGCAGAATTTAGTCGAATATTCTTGCAAAATTTTATAATTATTACGCAAAAAAGCAAGCACATTCAACCAAATTACGATTAACCTTGCGCGCACATCAGCACCCATCCTAGTTTCAAACAAGATTTGCGAGATAATTATGCACATAGGCATCCCCAAAGAAATCAAAACACATGAATATCGCGTCAGCCTGACCCCTGATGCTGCCGCAGACATCACTGAGGCCGGGCACCGGGTTCTGGTGCAGACAAATGCCGGTGCGGGTGTTGGATTTGAAGACGCAGATTATGAGGCTGCGGGCTGTGTGATCGCCCCCGACGCCAAAGCGGTGTTTGATGAATCAGAAATGATCGTCAAAGTTAAAGAACCGCAACAGGTTGAATATGAAATGCTGCGTCCTGATCAGACATTGTTCACCTATTTGCACCTTGCGGCAGATAAGGCACAGGCTGAAGGCCTGCGGCAATCAGGTTGCACCGCCATTGCCTATGAAACCATTGTCGGCCCCAAAGGTGGATTGCCATTATTACAGCCCATGTCCGAAGTCGCAGGCCGCATGTCAGTGCATGTTGGGGCCAATTATCTGGAGCGCTCCAAAGGTGGACGCGGAGTTCTCTTGGGTGGCGTTCCCGGGGTAGCCCCGGCCAAAGTGGTAATCCTGGGCGGCGGCGTTTCCGGCACCAATGCGGCACAAATGGCCATGGGTTTGCGTGCTGATGTAACTATTTTTGATATTTCCGATCACCGGCTAAACGAACTGGACATGGTGTATGGCGGGCGCTTGAAAACCGAATACTCCACCAAAAGAGCCGTTGCCAATGCCTGCATGGAAGCGGATTTGATTATTGGGGCAGTATTGGTTCCCGGCGCGGCTGCGCCAAAACTTGTCACCCGCGAAATGGTTTGTACCATGAAACCAGGTGCAGTGCTGGTTGACATTGCCATTGACCAGGGTGGATGTTTTGAAACCTCCTACGCCACCACTCATGATGACCCTGTTTTTGAGGTTGACGGGGTGGTGCATTATTGCGTGGCCAATATGCCAGGAGCAGTGGCGCGCACATCGACCTTTGCTTTGGTAAAGTCCACCCTGCCTTATTTGCGTCGTTTGCTCGATCAGGGAGTGCAAAGCGCCCTTAACTCCGATGCTGGCTTTGCTTTGGGACTAAATGTAGCCGAAGGCGAGATTACCCACGCCGCTGTTGCCCGTGACCTGGACCTGCCATTCAAAAAACCAGACTGGCTGCAAATATAACAAATCAATAGATGCCATTGCCATGGCCTTCTTCGTTATTTTCAGTCCACCGGACTGAAAATTTAGCTACGCTAACCACCTGCGAAGCATCGTAAACATTGTAAATCGTCTTGCCATTTACCACCGACTTCACACGTTTTCTGTTGCCATCATAGGTGTATGTCCCAGTGGCAGCACCGAAGATACTAACCGGTTGATCAGACATGTCGTAGGCAAACCCCTGCGCCCCCAGTTGCACAACATCACCACGAACATCATGGGTGATAGAACGAGTGCCCTTAACACTATCTGCGGTCTGGCTAACCCGGTTAAGACTGTCATAGCTATTGCTTACAACACGTAATCCCAATGTCTTGATACGGATATTACCAAGTGCATCATAAGTAAAACTTCCCGCGCCCCACGGGCCACTTGCCGAAGTAAGACGACCCAATTGATCATAAGCGTAATTACGATTATTGGCAGTGTTGGTTAAATCAGTAACCGAGGTCACCTTGCCACGGGCATCATAACCATAGGTATAATCCAGTGCCACTGCTCCGCCGGGCTTAGCCGTGCGGGTGTTAAACGGTTGCAGGCGTGCATTCAAAGTCTGGGTAAACACTTGGCCGTTTCCGTAGGTCATAGACGCCATTGCACCAGATGGATGATAGTTGATATTATCAGCGTAAATCTGGGTGGCAGATTGTAATTTGGTCACACGACCAAGACCGTACAAAGCAATTATCGTGAGCCGCCGAGTAAACTCGGTTGTAGTTTGGAGTTCAGTCCGCCTTTGGTGCGTCCAATACATCTGGGAACATCCCCTTTTTTAGCAGGCTGGCTGCTGTTCGGTGGGCTTTGAGGTGAGTAGCATCAATCATCAACACTTCCGGTGCGCCCGCTTCTGCGGTTAACCGACTGAATATTTTGTCAAAAACACCCATCCGGCTCCATCGAACAAACCGGTTGTACAGGGTCTTGTGGGGGCCGTACTCTGCTGGCGCATCACGCCAGCGAAGCCCGTTTCTGATCACAAAGATAATGCCTGAAACCACCCGACGATCATCCACACGCGGCACCATGGGCCAGAGGAAAGCAGGGCTTGATAATGGCTAATTGCGCTTCTGAAAGCCAAAACAAATCACTCATGACAAATCTCCTTTGCCATGATGAATCACAAATTACAACAAATGGGAATCCTCAATTTAATAGGTCCTGAGCCTAGGTATCATCATATTGATATCTTCAAGAAGATTGCCTACAAGTGGCACAGTTTTATACAGGTGGAATAATGCTAAAAGTGAAAAAATTCATACAATCCAACGGATACGAATTTATAATAGGCTTGGGGCCGATCCTTGGGGCTGCTTTAGGCGGATGGATAGCACGCAACTCCGTTGTTTCTTACCAAATAATTATGGCACTCGTTTTTGGCGTTTCTTTTTGGCTGATCTTCATTCTGATTGGGAGGGCTCTTACTGGGCGCTATATCATAAAGGCTAACACCATTCGTTCTGTTTTTACGAGAAAGATGCATCAAGATATCCTTCGCTTTGCTGATTCCAATTCTGCAATGATAGATATTCAGAACCGATTGGATACGGAGTCTCAACAAGCTATTAAATCTGCGCGTCGAGACGAAGTGCTTTCTGATGAAGTAGCCAGTATGGAACAATGCTTAATCTGGCTACGCAAGATGGACACTAATACAATTTCGTTCGTTGAAATAATGGATCAGAGGTCGCCCTCAATTATAATTCAAGATTTGGTATCAAATGTGTTGGCAGAGATAGGTGCAGGCACAAGATTAAAAATAAATAACTCCATAGCTGAACCGGGATGTGTTGTACTTGTCGAGACATTACTCGCTTATGGGCTACCTATTGACCATGAGTTTGATGATGCAAATGGTATGGTACAGGCGATAACGTTATCAAGTGCTCGCACTTTTTCTGCATCATTTATACCTTATTCAACGGTTTTTTTAGCTTCAGGGCGTGATCAGATTACCAAACAATATGAACTAGTTTGTCCAATAACCACAGAAGATCAGCAAATATTAGCACCTAGAGACCAATATGGACGCTATCGCTTGGAAGATATAGTTTTCCCTGAAAGAGGTTCGGGACATTTTCAACAATTAGGTATGAAAGCATCCGGCGCTCTTGCTGTAGAGGAGGGGAAATCAATAAGATTAAATCAATTTAAGGGAAATTCAGATGACTATGCGAAAATTCTCTTCGAACCAGTCGCCTCAATCGCCCTTGAGGCACAAAGGCAAAACAGCCAGTGCGGTTTCGTAACTACAACTCCATATGCCGTTGATATAGTGTTAATAGCAAACAGAAAAATTCTTGGAAATAGTTTCGATTGTTTCAGACAACTTGTTATATATGCTATGTGGCAGATTAAGTCTGACCTAATCCAAAAAGGCAAAGTCAAACCAAAACTGTTCAAAAGGCAGGATGTCCGTAAAGCATTTGAAGTCGCAAACGAATATTTTTCAGATATCTTGAAAAAGTAAATTGCTCAAGAATTTACTTGTCAATAATTATGATATACTTTTTAAGTTATTTACTATGGTCTGAACCCAATTCATAGCATTGATTTTATTACCGAACGCTGGTTCAAACTCTCAAAAGGAGATTGAATTATGCGTTTTGACTTGTCGGATGAAGAATGGGCCATCATTGAACCTTTGTTGCCGGTGAAGAAAAGGGGGCCAAAGCGAGTTGATGACCGCCGGGTGTTGAATGGGATATTCTATATTTTGCGAACCGGCGCACCTTGGCGTGATTTGCCGGAGCGCTATGGGCCACGAACCACTGTTTACAATCGCTACGCCAGATGGGCGCGCCGGGGCGTTTGGCGCGGGATATTTGAAGCCTTGGCCAAAACCAATGAGGACAGTTTGTTGTTCATTGATGCTTCCATCGTTAAGGCCCATCGAGCAGCAACCGGCGCAAAAGGGGGGAGTTGGCGCAGGATATCGGCTGCTCACGCGGAGGTCGCACGAGTAAGGTTCACGCGATAGTCGACGAGAAAGGGCAATTGGTACAGGTAGTTATC
>JALSYJ010000097.1 GCA_027071965.1 Robiginitomaculum sp.
ACTGCCTATTGGCATTGGGGCAGGAACTGCCATCGGTGCCGGTGTTGGCGCAGCTATAGGCAATATTGCCATTGGCATTGCCATTGGAATTGCAATTGGCGTGGCCATAGGCTTCAGCCTTGGTGCCGCAATAAAACCATCAGAAGACAAACACTCTTCCGAAAAGGATAAATAAGGTGAACAGCCCTGACCTTGTATTATTTCCCCCTCCGTCGGCTTCGCCGCCACCTCCCCCGCCAGCAGGGGAGGAAAAAAACTCGACACATCTTTCCTCCCCCGTTCACGGGGGAGGTGCCCCGTTAGGGTCGGAGGGGGAGAAAGAACAACATGCGTGAAAAAGAAAATAGATCAAGAACATTAGCCAAGCGACTGCGCAGAAACCTCACCAGCGCAGAAGCCATTCTTTGGACTATTCTTAAGGGGAAGAAGCTAAACGGCTACAAGTTTCGCAAACAACACCCCATTGGTTCATATATTGTTGATTTTGCATGCATATCTCAAAAGTTAGTGGTTGAGGTTGATGGAGCCACACATTCTACCACTGCAGAACTGGCACATGATCTTGCAAGAACAAATTTCTTGAAAAGCAAAGGCTGGCATGTGCTTCGCGTCGGTAATCTGGATATTTATAATAACCTATCAGGGGTCGTGGAAATGATTTCTGCCGAGTTACCCTATCTGGACACTTCGCCGCCACCTCCCCCGCCAGCAGGGGAAAACCATAGGCAGAACCAAATTCTAATCCACAAGCAGGAACAATAAAATGAAACACTTTAAACTTGAAATTGATGCGGACGGCATTGCGCTTATTACTTTTGACAGCCCTAATGTGACGATGAACCTGTTATCCAGTGAAGCTCTGGAGGAAATTGGCGAATGGACTGATGAGGTCGCCAGTAATGACAAGATCAAGGGTGTGGTGGTTACCGGCAAGCCTAATGCCTTTTGTGCCGGAGCCGATTTATCCGGTCTTGGTTCGGTGTTTGGTGAAGCGCAAAAACTTCCCCGTGATGAACGTGCTGCCATGTTATACCAGAACCTGTTCCGGATTAACGAAATTTTTCGTAAACTTGAGACTTGCGGCAAACCGGTGGCAGCGGCGATTAACGGTCTGGCCCTTGGCGGCGGATTTGAAATAACTTTGGCCTGTCATTATCGCATTGCATCCAATGACAATCCAAAAATTAAACTTGGCCTGCCCGAGGCCATGGTTGGCGTATTGCCTGGCGGCGGTGGCACTCAAAGAATGCCGCGCCTTATCGGGGCGATGAACGCTTTTGATCTGATGCTGCAGGGTAAAATGATCAAGGTGGAACAGGCCCATGCACTTGGGCTGCTACATGATACCTGCCCGACATCTGAATTGATAGAAAAAGCCAAAACATGGGTAAAGGCCAATCCGGATGCCAAACAGCCATGGGATATGGACAAGTTCAAAATTCCTGGCGGTGGCCCTTATCATCCAGCAGGTTACCAGACTTTTGCTGCTGCAAATCCGATGTTGCGTAAGAACACCAATGGCAATTATCCATCGCAGCGCTATATTCTGGCTGCTGTTTATGAGGGGCTGCAAGTGGATATTGATGCCGGGCTTCGCATTGAATGCCGGTATTTCACCAAATTGATGATGCGCCCCGAAAGTCGCAATATGATCCGTTCAATATTCTTATCCAAGCAGGCGCTGGATAAGGCTGATGCCCGTCCATCAGGCCAGCAAAAGGGGCAAATCAACAAGATAGCCGTCATCGGTGCCGGGTTTATGGGCGCTGGAGTTGCTTATGTTTCCGCCATGTCCGGTATAGATGTTTATTTGATTGATGTGGATCAGAACGGAGCCGACAAGGGCAAGGAGTTTGCGCAAAAAGAATTGGACAAAAGAGTTTCTCGCAACAAGATGAGCCAGGAAAAGGCTGATGGCATTTTGAGCCGCATTACGCCAACCACGGATTATTCGGTAATGAAGGATGTGGATCTGGTGGTTGAAGCGGTATTTGAAAACCGTGAGCTAAAAGCCAAAATCACTAAAATGGCCGAAGAGCATTTACCAAAAATGGCTGTATTTGGCTCCAATACGTCAACTTTGCCAATATCCGGTCTGGCCGAAGCAAGCTCGCGCCCTGAAAACTTTATTGGTATTCATTTCTTCTCCCCGGTTCACAAGATGATGCTGGTTGAATTGATTGTTGGTGATAAAACTTCTGGTTATGCCATCAGCCGCGCTTTGGATTTTGTTACCCGGATCAGAAAAACTCCGATTGTGGTTTCAGACACCAGAGGTTTTTATGCCAATCGCTGTGTGATGCGCTATATAGAACAGGGCATGAGCCTGTTGTCCGAGGGGGTAAAACCGGCTCTAATTGAAAATGCTGCCCGCATGGCTGGAATGCCGGTGGGGCCGCTTTCGCTACAAGACGAGGTGGCTATTGATCTGGCCTATAAAATCTTAAAACAAACCGAAGAAGACCTTGGCCCGGAAGCCATCAAAGGCCCAACGGCGCCGATCATTCGCTCCATGATCGAGAACCATGACCGCAAGGGTCGCAAGAACTCCAAAGGTTTTTACGATTATGATGGCCGCGAAAAAAGCCTGTGGCCGGGCCTGTCCGAATTTGCTCCGGCTTCTGGCCTGCAAGACCCGCAACCAAGTCCTGCTTATATCAAGGACCGGATTTTGGTAGCAATGGCACTAGAAGCAGCACGATGTATGGAAGAGGGAATTGTTACCGATCCCAGAGAGGCCGATGTAGGTTCTATCCTTGGCTGGGGCTTTGCTCCTTATACCGGCGGGGTATTATCTTATATAGACACCATGGGTGCCGCAGATTTTGTAAAACGTGCTGATGAACTTGCCGCCACATCCGGTGATGCTTACCTTGTTCCGGATCTGCTTCGTGAGATGGCCAAAAATGGCGAGACGTTTTACGGACGTTTTGGTAAAGCAGAAGCTGCGTAAGCAATATGCCATATCAGTTAATAGCCGCGCCCCTGTCACTTTATTCTGGCAAGGTTCGTGGCTATTTACGGTGGAAGAATGTTGCTTTTACCGAAATTCTATCAACGGCAGAGGTCTATAAGAACACAATTTTACCACGGGTTGGCTGGCCGGTAGTGCCGGTGCTTATCACGCCGGACGATACTATTGTTCAAGACAGCTCTGATATTATTGATTATCTGGAAAAGTGCGAGCCGGGGCCATCTGTTTATCCGAAAACCCCGGTGCAAAAGCTAGTCGCACTGATTATGGAATTGTTCGGTGATGAATGGTTGTTGATCTCGGCAATGCACTATCGATGGACTTATAATGAAGACTTTGCCTATCAGCAATTTGGCAATGCTTCTGCGCCTGATCTGCCCAAAGAACAACGCTTTGAACTGGGTAAAAAGCTGGCCAGCCGTTTTAAGGGAAGCCTGCCGTTTTTAGGAATAACTCCAAAAACTGCACCAGCAATTGAAAAAACCTACAAAACTTTTTTACGTGCCTTTGATAGGCATTTGGCAAATCATGATTTCTTGTTGGGTTCACGGCCAAGCATTGGCGATTATGGGCTTTTGGGGCCGCTTTATGCGCATAATTACCGTGATCCGGCTTCTGGTGAAATGATGGAGAGCATAGCGCCAAGAGTAGCCGATTGGTGCCGCCGTACCCATGCGCCGCAAGAAGTGTTATCCGGTGAGTTTTTGGCTGATGATGAAGTTCCTGAAACTTTATTGCCGATTTTGCAGATGTTTGCCGGTGAGCAAATTCCTATTTTACTTGACGCTTTGGCCGATTTGCAAAAATGGGCTAAGGACAACCCCGATACAAAAGAATTACCGCGAGTTATCGGTTTTCATAAATACCGCATTGATGATGTCGAAGAAGATCGTGCGGTTTTGCCGTTCTCACTTTGGATGTTGCAGCGGGTACTGGATCATCTAAAAAGTCTGTCTGGTAATGAACAGCAGCAAGCTGAAGACTTTTTAACAAGAATTGGCGCGCAGGAGCTTTTGCAAATGCAGGTTATTCCTCATTTGAAACGCGAAAATTTCAAACTTGTACGGGAATAATACTACAAAAAGCAAAGGCCGCCCTTAACTAAAGAG
>JALSYJ010000098.1 GCA_027071965.1 Robiginitomaculum sp.
TTATTGCCTTTGAACTCATGAAATCGGTCATATCCCACGCCGAAAATGCCAGTGAACAATTGGTAAGCTTTGCGCTTTCCTGCACGCTTGGCTGTTTGCGTAAAACTTCTGTTGATATGACCCCACACAAGGTCGGAAACAGCGCAACGGGCTAAACAGTGAGCGCAAATTATGCCGAAGTGTAAAGCAAGGCATAAAGCAAGGCATAAAGCAAGGCATAAAGCAAGGCATAAAGCAGAAAAACATTCTGCGGCTCCCCGCTTGCGTATAATAGCAATCTGTAAATGCAAAAAAGCTTATCCTGTTTTCCCACGGTATAAGAGCCAGAGGCAGGTGCGCAGTGTTGCCAGGCTGCCGGTTTGTTTACCAGCAAAGCGGGTATTTACGCACATGCATGACGTATAAGAACCCTTTTGTTTTATTGGTTTTGAAAAGAAATATTTACCTGTCAAAGAGCGTATTTGTCGGGGGCTTTGCCCCAACCCCCGTATTATAACAGTTGTGGCAAGTGCGGTCAGCTTTTGCACTTATCCCCGACCCTCAAGGGTCAGTCAGTATAGAGAAGGGTCATTTAAGGGTTATTTTATTATAACGAAGTGCTTTTTGGGTGTGATTACAGGGTGTTACAAGTATCACTCAAGGGACAGCAAAAAATGGCACTGACCCTTAGCACTGACCCTTAGCACTGACCCTTAGCACTGACCCTTAGCATGACCATCATAGGTGACTTTGAGATGCGCATGTTTTCCTCCTCTGCCGGTTGGGGGAATGAGCAATTTTACAGAAATCCGCTTCTGATTGTTTTGGGCTTAAATGTCCGGCCGGCAGGGGACAATCAGTCCGGATTATCTTTTAAGTTATCAGCATCGTATATTACATTGTGAGCCGGGGTAATTTTATGAACAGCATCAAGAGCCAAAATCATGGCAGCGGCTGTCCATGAGGGGCGTTCTTCCGGCCAATACAGGTTTTCCTCAGATTGCCAGCCCATCCAGTATCCGCCCTGATCGGCACGTAACGGATGCAGGTTCTTTAGCAGTGATTTTGCCCGTTCCTTTTGCCCGACTGCCAGCAAAGCCATGATCAATTCACAAGTTTCAGCAGTCGTCGTCCATGGTTGATCCGCCACGCAGCGACAGCCAAAACCTTTATCAACGAACTCATCAAAGCGCTTGTTAATGTGTGTTTTGGCCTGATTTTTTGTGAAAACTCCGGTTAAAACCGGGTAATACCAATCCATCGCATAGCGCGATTTAGAAGGCCATGTTCGATCAAAGCGAAAGGGCTTTGTCAGCAGGGCATCGTGCAATGCCTGAATAGCTGCTTCATGGCTTGTTTTTACGTTCCCGAACACATGATCAATATTTCGGGCCGCCAGCAGGCTCTTATAGGTGGAGCAATTTCCGGTGAAAAGTGCGTCAATTTCTTCCAGAGTTTCGCCTTGCTCTTTTCGCCGCCAGGCAATTTCACCATGCACTGACTGGTGGGACAGCACAAAATTCCGGGTTGCATCCAGAAGTTCGAGCTGTGATTGCAGCCAGTTACTGTCCCTGTGTAGACAAAAACTGTGCCAGATCGCCATGGCCGGGAATGCGGCAAAATTGGTATCGGTCAAGTCGCTGGCTTGCTCTGGCAGCAGTTTGCGATTTTTAGCATCCAAAGGCGCAGAAGCCCCGCATTGTCCGGGCAGCGATCCGTCCGCTTGCAAAATATCCTGTAGACAGGCAAAGGCTGCTTCAGCCTGATCACGGTATCCGGCCACTTGCAGGGCCATGGCGCACAAGCTGTGATTCCATGGATCAAAAATACCGCCATCAATCCAGTTAATGCGACCATCAGCTTGTTGCAATTGCAAAATTCGGCGTGCGCAATGCTCTATTTCCTGCAAAATTGTACTCATGAAACCGGCTTGTCAAAATAAAGCACAACAGATTTTCCCATCAGCCGGTCGGCCAGCCTCGAAACAGGTCTGAACCATGCCGGATTTATTAAAATCTCCCATTCCAGCAGTTTTTGCCAGGCCTTGATGGCCGGATGATCTTCACGGCGGTGCCAAAACAGACATTTTAACCACCAATATGGTGAATGCAGGCCATGGGCAAAATGTCTGCCCATATGTCGCATATTCAAATTTTCAACCGATTCTTGTAACTCCTTGCGCTTGAAAATCCGTACATGCCCGCCAGGTGTATTGTGATATTCTTCGGATAATTTCCAACATATTCTTTCCGGCCATGCCGCAGGAACACTAATCGCTAATTTGCCGCCCGGTTTTAATATCCGGTTGATCTCAAGCAAGGCCTGCTCAAAATCATGAATATGCTCAAGAACCTCGGAACATATTATCCGATCAAATGTATTGGCTGCAAAGGGAAGTTTTAGGGCGCTGGCGCAAGTCAGGCCATAGGTTTGGCCCCGATCTCCTGAGCAATCGGGCAGAGTATCAAATCCATCGCGGGTTTTTAATAATTCTTCATGCGCAAGATCAACGCCAATGCACACCATGTCGGCAGTATAGTATAGTGCATGCAAGTGCCGACCGGTGCCGCAACCAAGATCCAGCACCTTCATACCGTCAGCAAGGTATAATCTATCAAACTGTATGGTGAGCATGAATAGCCTTTGCGTATAAATCAAGAGCAGCCCCGGCATGGCGTTGCCAGCTAAAAATATTTTTTGCCCGATGGGCTGCAGCTTCACCCAGAAGTTTTTGTTGTTCAGGATCTGCCAGTAACTCTGCAATCGCCCTGGCCATGGCTCCGGCATCACCCTTGGGCACAATAATGCCGGCATCAGCCACTACTTCTGGCAATGCACCGCCATCACTTACAATTACCGGCGCACCACAAGCCATGGCTTCAGCCGCAGGCAGGCCAAAACCCTCAAACAAGGAAGCAGAAAGCGCAATAGTTGCCTGCCTGAAAAGATCAGCAATTTGCGCAGGCTCAAGATTGTTTTGAAATATAATGCGCTTCTGCAGGCCATGACGACTGATGGCTTTGCTGGTTGGCCCCTCGCGCAACCTTCCGATGATTTTTAACTGTAATTCAGGGTGAGTGTCGGCCAGTTGTGCAAATGCTTCAATTAAAACCGGCAAACCTTTTAAGGGGGTATCGGCACTGGCCGTTGCCACGAGCAGGTTGGGTTGTCTGGCTATTGACGGGTTATGGGTAAAAATTTTCTGATCAACGCCGTTTGGCACCACATGATATTGCTCAGGGAGCCCGCCAAAGTCTTTAAGCGCTGCATTTTTTGATGCTTCGGAAACGGTCAGGATAAATGGTAATTTGCGTGCGGTTTTTGCCTGCATGGTCAGGAATTTGTGCCATCTGCGGATCAGCGCCCGCATCCACCATCTGGTTTCTGATTGTAATGCCAGCCGCAAATCAATGCTGATTGGATGGTGCAAGGTGGCAATTACCGGCAAGGTCTTTTTAATATCAAGCAGGCTGTCGGCCAGAGTCTGGTTGTCATGAAGCACATCATAATTATGGCCATGAGCCTTGATGAATTTGCGTAATCTGCGCCCAAATGCATAAGGTTCACCAAATGCGCCGGAATTATGAGACAGCCATTCTGACAAGTCCGACCATGTACGCCAATGTCGCCAGCGCAAAGCTGCCAATGCGTTGTCTTTGCTAAATAAATCAAGCGAAGGCAGCTTGATCAGGCCGGCACGCGGATCAAGTTCAGGATAAGGCGGCCCGGAAATCACATCTACCTGATGACCAAGATCAAGCAGTGCTGTGCTTAAAAAGCGGATATAAATACCCTGACCACCAACAAACGGATGCGAGCGATAGCCGCTTAGCAATATTCGCAACGGCTTGGCGCCAGAAATGGAGTCATTTTTCTTCAGCATCAGGCGCTGCCCTTTTCGTTTGGGGCGAATGTAAGCGCTGGAAGCTGCGGGGAAAAGAGCCGGGACAAAAAAAAGTGAACATAGTTCACCAAAATAACAGATTCTGTTAGAAGGATCCGGATGGTTTTTAAGTGACAATCACAGTAATTCAGGATTTTTCACTAGGCAAAGCGGTAAAACCGGGCCAAAGAGCCATCATGTCAGTATCAAT
>JALSYJ010000099.1 GCA_027071965.1 Robiginitomaculum sp.
GTGTCCATAAATGCTACAGAGGCGGCTAATCTTGCCGGAGGGGTTTATCAGGGTGAGTTTCTGTTCGCAAATACCACCCTTGGCATTGGCAGCTATAAGCGCAAGGTTACCCTGTCAGTGGCTACACGACCGGCCAATGATAATTTTGCAGATGCGACTTTAATTAGTGGCAGAACAGGTTCTGATACTTCAACAAATCAATTTGCCAGCGAAGAAAATCAGGAGCCAAAACACGGCGGTGTTACCAATGGCGGTAAATCTGTTTGGTGGCAGTGGGTTCCAGATACCAGCGGTGAAGTGACTTTTGATACTGCGGGTAGTGATTTTGACACCATAATGAGTATTTATGGTGGTAGGTCTTTAGATCGTCTGACTACGATCGGTGATGATGATGATGGTGTGGCGTCGGGTGGCGCTTCGCTACTAACATTTACGGCTCAGGCAGGAATGCCCTATTTTATTGCTGTTGATGGCTGGGACAAAAGTACAGGAAATGTCACCTTGAATTGGTCGCAGTCTGCTACAGCCCCGGCATTATTATCTTCGATTCTGCCTTCGGCGCGTTCAGGAACAATGGGCCAGCCGCTTACTGCCTTTGGTTCGCTGATCAATACAGGAACAGTTACCGCAACCGATTGCTCTATTGCTCGTCCGGCTGGTGAAACCGGAACCTTTAGCTATCAAACCACTACGGCTGCCAACGTGCTTTCCGGCACTGTGGACACACCGGTAAGCATTGCTGCGGGCGGCACTCAGAATTTTATGTTCTCATACACCCCTGATCGCGCCATGAATGGTGATCAGATTGGGCTGGTGTTTGATTGCACCAATACAATTCCGGCGCCTTCTGTTCCGGGGTTGAACCGGTTTGAAATATCTTCTGCATCAGGTGCAGTTCCTGATATTATTACTATTGTTGCTACGGTTTCCAATGATGGAATTGTCAATATCCCTGGCAATACGGCGACCGGATTTTTTACCGCGGCGGCAATAAATATCGGAGCTGCCGGAACATTTACTGCATATGCGGACGATGCCGGGGCCGGGCTTAGTCTGACAACTACTATCTGCAAGACCGATGAGTTTAGTAATTGTGAGTCTACTCCGGCATCGAATGTAAGCTTCTCTCTGGCTACAGATGAAATTGCTTTATTGGCAGTATTTGTCGAAGGGCAGGATGAGGTTCTACTGGATGCAGCCAATAATCGCTTGTTTTTGAAGTTTGAAGAAGGTTCTACCCTTAGAGGTGCAACCAGTGTCGCAGTGCGCACATTTATAGAATAATCTGCTGATTTTATGGTAAAGGCACTTTTGTTGCACGGCGTTGCGCCGTATAGCACTGCCTATGGAACAACGGAAGAAACGATTGCGATTGCGCGCATGGCGCCGCGGTACCCGGGAGCTTGACCTGATCATAGGGACAGTCATTGATCGGGAATTGCCGTCAATGAGTGAAGCGGATATTTGCATGATGGAGGCTTTATTGCAGGAGCCGGATCTGGAAGTATATAACTGGATCATTGGTGTAACAACGGTACCGGCAAAATACGACAACCATATTCTGGCTATGCTGCAGGACTTTGCCAGCCTGTCAAAGCGGCTGCAACAGGGACAGACCAGCTAGATGCAAAGTGCAGATCTGGAAATTTTTGCACAATCCTGCGGGCATTTGTCGGTAGGCGGTGTCCCCGAAGGGCTGGGCCCGCTGATTTGTGTGGAAACCCTGATTGAGCGTGGAGGCTTTGGGGTTTTTGTCGCCAGCGATGATCTTCGTGCGGAGCGCTTTGCCCAGTGTGTGCGCTTTTTTGCTCCCGAGTTGAAAACAGTAGTTTTGCCTGGGTGGGATTGTCTGCCATTCGACAGGGTATCTCCATCAGCTAAAATTGCAGCCAGCAGGGCCGCAGCATTAGCTGAACTTTCCTCATTACAGCAAAGTGGATCCACTTGCCTGATCATTACTACCGCGAACAGTCTGATCCAAAAATTGCCACCGGTTCATTTGCTTGATGAGTCTCGTTTTTATGCAAAATCAGGCAGCAAAGTTTCACAGGATGGTCTGTTACAATTCTTGCAAAATAATGGTTATGTGCGGGTTGGAAATGCCATGGAGCCGGGAGACTTTGCAGTCCGTGGCGGCGTAATTGATATTTTTCCTCCCGGAAGCCTAAAACCGGTACGGCTGGATTTTTTTGGTGATGTTCTTGATGGAATCCGGACTTTTGATCCGGCCAGTCAGCGCTCAATTTGCAGTATGGATGAGGTGCATCTTACTCCACCCAGTGAAGTTTTATTGGGAAATGAACAGATTTCACAATTTCGTCGCGGGTTCATTGCCGCTTTTGGTGCCGTTGAGGATGATGACCCTATCTATAGCTCGGTAAGTGCCAAAGGTCGTCCGCAAGGTGTAGAGCATTGGCTACCATTATTTTACCCGAAAATGGAGTGCCTGTTCGATTTGCTGGGCCAGCAGGCTCTAGTCATTTTTGATCATCTGGCCGAAGAAGCCTTTGTTGAGCGTTCCAAGATGATTAAAGATTATTTCAAAGCCCGGTCCAAGGTACCCAAGGCCAAAGGTGAACTTAGCGCTCCGCAATACCGGGCATTGCCTCCTGATCGTTTGTACCTGTCTGTTGATGAGTTAAAAGCCAGGCTAAAGCCTTTGGCATTTCGCCAATTTGCTCCATTTGTGTTTCCGGATGGGGATGCTGTTCTGGAGATGAGGGCGCGGGATGGGCGTAATTTTTCTGTTGAGCGGCAGGTGCGCCACTCCAATGTATTTAAAGCTGTAATTGGTCATATTGATGATTGCCGCAAAGCTGGAAAGCAGGTTTTCGTGGCCTGCGCTGGCAATGGCTCGCGCGATCGTTTGATGCAGATGTTGCAGGATCATGGAATGCTTGCGGTGCAAGAAGTAAATGATTGGAAAACCGCGCAAGCTGCGGCCAAAACCATTGTGCAGATGCTGGTGCTTCCACTGGAACACGGCTTTGAAACTGCTGACAGGGTATTTTTGTGCGAGCAGGACATTTTTGGTGATCGCCTTAGCAGGGGTCGGCGCAAGCGCAAGGCCAAAAACTTTATTTCCGAAGCTGGCTCATTGCGACATGGGGATCTGGTGGTGCATGTGGATCACGGGATTGCGCGCTATATGGGCTTGCGAACGCTTGAGGTACAAGATGCGCCTCATGATTGTCTGGAATTAGAGTATTTTGGTGGTGATCGGCTGTTTCTGCCGGTAGAGAATATTGAACTTTTATCCCGGTATGGCAGTGAAAGCGCCGAACACAAGCTTGATCGTCTCGGCGGAGCAGGCTGGCAGGGACGCAAGGCCAAAGCCAAAAAGCGGCTGTTGGAGATGGCAGAAGGGTTAATCAGTATTGCTGCTGCGCGGGAGTTAAAGTCAGCACAGAAGTTTCATCCGCCGGCAGGAGCATGGGAAGAGTTTTGCGCCCGCTTTGCCTATACCGAGACTGATGATCAGCTAAATGCCATCGAAGATGTCTTGCAGGACATGGGCAAGGGGCGCCCTATGGATCGTCTGGTGTGCGGGGATGTAGGTTTTGGCAAAACAGAAATTGCCCTTAGAGCTTGTTTTGTTGCGGCTATGTCAGGGCGTCAGGTAGCTATTATTGCTCCGACTACATTATTGGCCCGACAACACTTCAAATCATTTTCAGAAAGGTTTGCCGGCTGGCCAGTACAGGTGCGGCAATTATCACGATTGGTACCGTCCAAGCAGGCCGCTTTAACCAAAAAGGGGTTGGCGGACGGGCAGGTGGACATTGTAATTGGCACACATGCCCTGCTTGCGGATAATATCAGGTTCCGGGATCTGGGCCTGATGATTATTGACGAAGAACAGCGATTTGGGGTCAAGCATAAGGAAAAGCTAAAAAATTTTCGCACCAATGTGCATGTGCTCACCTTAACGGCTACTCCGATACCGCGCACCTTGCAAATGGCCCTTAGCGGTATTCGGGAGTTATCAATCATAGCTACACCGCCCGTAGATCGCTTAATGGTGCGCACTTATGTCAGTCCATTTGATGAGGTGGCAATTCGTGAGGCAT
>JALSYJ010000100.1 GCA_027071965.1 Robiginitomaculum sp.
GGCTGGATCTTGGTGGTTTATTGTCAGGATCATCAAGGGCAAAATCAACGATCATTTGGTCCAGAGGCAACCAGTCAGACATTTTGCCAAGTATTCTTTCCAGCCGGTGTCTGGCTTCTTCCAGCGCCAGCAATACTGGTTTTTTGAATACCACCTTTGCCCTAGCAATTCTTGAGCGTTTAATTGCATAGGCGCTAAGAAGATCATAAATGCTGGCTTCATAAATCGGAGAACGGATTCGCCTTATACCTTCAGGTTTTCCGCGCAACATAACGTTTATTCCAGCACGATTTCTGGACTGTAATGCTTTTGATGCTGCCCGCATCGCATCTAAGCGCTGTAAGCGAAATGCCAGAACGGCAGCCAATTCGTCTGCATCAGGTGCCTGTTCACTGGTTTTGGGCCTTGGTAAAATCATGCGGGATTTCAAATATGTAAGCCACGCCGCCATTACCAGATAATCTGCAGCAAGTTCAATGCGCAAATTCTTGATTTTTTTGATAAAGTCAAGGTATTGCTCGGCAAGCTGCAAGATTGATATGTTGCGAAGGTCAACTTTTTGGTTGCGGGATAATTCCAATAGCAGGTGCAGCGGCCCCTCATAGCCATCAAGATCAACGCTCAATACCTGTCGCGATCCGTCGGCAGCTTTTGCCGCATCAAAGTGAATATCTTCTTCAAATTCAGTTGTGT
The DNA here is from genome assembly GCA_027071965.1 of Robiginitomaculum sp. Lineage (GTDB taxonomy): Bacteria > Pseudomonadota > Alphaproteobacteria > Caulobacterales > Maricaulaceae > Robiginitomaculum_B. The sequence goes on from JALSYJ010000100.1 coordinate 694, forward strand.
TCAAAACAGTCAACTTTTCCTTTTTTATAGAATCACCTGATTCCCAATGTTAAAGCCTTTCTGCAGGATATGGAATCGTTTGATCCGGTATCTTATGCCTCTAATTTTGCAAAGAAAAAGATGATGGTGTTATGAAAATGCAGGCGGAGTTTGCCCGCCAATATCCTGGAACTGCTTGAAAATGTACTGCCGGCACCAATAGCACTAGCCAGTAATAAAGAACGTCGTGTCGGGTCTGTGCTCACATAACTTCTCCATGGATTTACTTAAAAGCGGCAAAACTTCTTTGTGCCTGTATGATGGCGTCTTCCGGCTTTATCTGACAGGTTTGTGGAAGTGGGGCAGCTTGTTTGGCGCGCTCTAGTGATCGCCCACTTAAAACAGGAGTGATGGCGTCCAGATCTTTCATGGCTTTAAGCTCACCACTGCAATGCAATAACATATCACAACCGGCCAATAGTGATTTTTCAGCACGCTCAGACAGGCTGCCGCTTAAGGCTTTCATGTCCAGATCATCGCTCATCAACAGTCCGTCAAAGCCAATCTCTTTTCTAATGATGTCACTGATTACGGTTTTGGAAGTGGTAGCAGGTGAGTGGGGGTCGATATCTGAATAAACCACATGGGCGCTCATTGCCATTTGCGCGCGGGATAACTGTTGAAAGGGCAGAAAGTCGGTAACTGATAATTTTGCATGAGAAGTGGTGACAACAGGCAGGGATTTATGCGAATCCACATCGGCGCGGCCATGGCCTGGAATATGTTTGATCACATGACAAATTCCAGCATCATTCAGCCCGGAAATACAGGCTTGTGCCAATAAAGCTATTTGCTTGTGATTGGTGCTAAAGGCCCGATCACCAATAACGGGGTCGGCATTTTGCACCGGAACGTCCAAGACCGGGGCGCAATCAGCAGTGAACCCCAGAGCAGCCAGCCTTGCGCCAATGGCGCGATAATTGTCGCGAATTGCTGCTGCGCATAGTTCCATATTCGGACTTTTGCACAAAAAATCAGCGGCAGGCGGGCCAATCCAGCCGCCTAGAGACCGCAGTCTTGAGACTCTGCCTCCCTCTTCATCAATAAATATGTGCGGCTCGTGCCGGACAGTTTTTTTTAGTTCATTGATCAGTTTTCTGGTTTGATCTTCGCTGCGCAGGTTTCGTGCGAACAAGATAAATCCCCAGGGGCTGGATTTTTCAAAAAACCTGCGCTCATCGGTGCTAAGAGATGTGCCGGAACAACCAAAAATAATCGCTTTGGCGCTCATCTGCTAACGACTATACAATCCTGTGCTCTGGCTTTTAACGCCGCACAAAATTCACTGGCATCGGCTCTGGTTTCAAAGTCTGCTGCGCGCAGCCTGAAGTAAATGCCCTTGGTTCCTAAATCCGCGCGTTGCACGTCAGGACTGACACCATCAAGTAATATCGGCAATCTGTTGCGCAAGGCATTCCATGTGCTGCTTGCCTGTTTTTCAGATCGAAACGATCCAATTTGAACTGCAAATTTTCCTGCTGCTTTGGGGACTGGTTTTGGCTTGTAAACCGGTTCCGCTTCTGGCTTTGGTTCTGGCGTTGCCGGCTTTTGTGCTATTGGTTCTGGCTTCTGCTGGGCAGGTTCTGGCTTGGTAGCCCGCTCAATTGGCTGTTCAGGAGGAGGAGCTACTTTTACCGGCTTAGGCTTTGCATCTGATTTTGAGTCCAGTGGATCATAAGCAGCATTATTGGTGTCGGGCTGTTTTTTACCGCCGGGATTTTCCGGTTTGCTTTTAATTGGGCCTGCAGGTGCTGAGATCAATGGTGCTTCATTGCGGCCACCGGAACGGATGCCTTGATTGTAGGCAGTGTAAACTACCGCAGCCAATGCTATTATTACAGCAATGGCAACTGCCAATAATAATGGGCCACGACGGCTATCGTCGTCTTCGCTCACATCAAAGCGATCATATTCATCAGGTGGTGGTGAATACACACCACGATCATCATTGCTCATTTCGCAGCCTTGTAATCGTTTTACGAATCATCGTGCTCCATTGAAACTGCCCTAAAGTCCCACATCAAGGGAAAATAAACGCTTGTGCTCGCCAATGGCAAAAGTATCAGTCATGGCTGCGATATGATCACAGACCACGCGAGCGGTTTTGACGTCTCCTGGCTTGCCGATCAGTTGTTGCAGGTGAGGGGGGAGTAAATAGGGGTCATGCAGGAATACATCAAATAGTTGGCGAACAGCACGTTTTGACTTGTTGCGGGTGCCGTTGACCTGATAGTGGCGATATAATTTTTCCTGTAAAAAAGAGCGTAAAGCAGCAATGTTTTGCTCCATCTCTTCGGAAAAAACCACCAATGGCTGACCCATCTCGCGTACGTCATCAGCACACTTCGGTTTGAAGCGTTCAATATTGGCGCGGGTCTCACGCAATAAATCGTCAACCCAGTAACCGATCAGTCGGCGCACTGCTTCGCGGATTATCTTGGTCCGCTTCAGGTTCGGGTACTGATCCATAACGTTTTTGAATGCATCTCCAACCATTGGCAATTCAAGCAATTGCTCAATACTGATGAGTTCTGCCCGCAGTCCATCGTCAATATCGTGATTGTTATAGGCAATATCATCAGCCAATGCCGCAACCTGGGCTTCGGCTCCGGCATAGGTGTGGGTTTGCAGCCAGTCCCAACCTTCAAATGCACGAAATGCCCAGGGTAATTTTGTGTCAGGTTTAGTAATAATTGGCCCGTTATGTTTGACCACGCCCTCCAGTGTCTCCCAAGTAAGGTTCAGGCCATCGAAGTCCGGATAGACCTGTTCGATATGGGTAACAATGCGCAAAGTCTGCGCGTTGTGGTCAAAGCCTTCAAAATCTTTCATTGCTTCGTTTAGAACATCTTCCCCGGCATGGCCAAAGGGTGGGTGACCAAGATCATGGCCCAAGGCCAGAGTTTCCGCCAGATCCTCGTCCAGTCCCAACACGCGGGATATTGAGCGGGCAATTTGCGCCACTTCCAGCGAATGGGTGAGGCGAGTACGATAATAATCATCTTCATCAGCTACAAAAACCTGAGTTTTGTGCTTTAGCCTGCGAAAGGCTGTGCAATGAATTACCCGGTCGCGATCACGTTGATATGGAGTGCGGGTCGGGCTGGCTTCCTGATTAAACAACCGTCCACGAGAGTTCAACGGATCGGCAGCAAATGGGGCACGGGGTGGAATTTGAAACAGTTCAGACATAATTTCATTTTGCCTTTTGCAATTTTGTACCCATATATAGCAAAATATTATGTAATCCCACCCGTGAAATTGGATCAATACCATGTCTGATACCAACGTAACCCTAAGCGCTAATGCCGCCAGGCG
>JALSYJ010000101.1 GCA_027071965.1 Robiginitomaculum sp.
GCTCAGAAGTAATGCTTAACCCGGCGGCAGCCATGTGCGCCTTGTCATCCTTAACCGCCTGCAATACGGCTTCGATATTGGGCAAAACCAGAAACTCTGCCCTAACCCCCAAATGCTGTGCATAGGCATTTGACAGATCATACTCAAACCCGGCCAGACCATCACCACCTTCAAAATACGTAGTTGGTGCATTGGTGGTGGCCACGCGCAACACCCCGCTTTGCTCTATTTCGCGCAGAATTGATCCCTTACGAGCAGAGCTGTTTTCACACCCGGCCAGCAATAACAGCAGGATTAACGCCATGATAAGCGCACCTGTTACATGATATCGGCGTATGAACTGACGTGCAATTGAGGAAAAAAATATCATGGCCAAAGCTGAATTCCATAAAAATCAACGGGTTTATGTCGAGCCCGTTGGAACCTGGGCGGTCATTGAACAGATAAAACCGCACTGGGTCAAAGATGTTCCTGAACCATTACGCATTACCTACGAAGTTGGTCTTGGCCGTGACTTTAAGGCAGAAGAGCTCTCAGCGGAAGCCCGTGATGAAACTGCTGAACATGCCTTGCAGGAAAACTGGCGGGTACAGCGCGCTAAAAACAAATGGCAAACGGCTGAAGAATGTGCCGGACACCCCTTCCCCGGCACCTTCCCGGTGGTAATTACTGATAATCAGGATTGGGGCGGATGGCGCACGCCGGGGGCAGAATATGACCGCAATCCTGACAGGGTGGAGTTTCAGGCCAAGGTAATGGCCAGTAGCCTGCGCTTACTTGGCATTGCCAAGCGCCTTTATCAAAATATATCCCGCGACAGTGCCAATGCCTCGGCGGAATTGATGGAACTGGCCAAAGAGGCAGAACAAATTATTCGCTATGTGGAGGATCGTCCGGCGCGCTAACGGCCATATGATACCGGGCCACAACCCTGCGCGAATTGCAAATATTGCGATTTTGTGTATACTGACGGGCAAGGGGGTGGCCATGAGACAGTTATTACTTAGCCTTTTTCTTGTACTATCAGCAGGTTTTGCCGGCAAGGCACTGGCAAATAAAGCGCCGGCTTATCTTGCCAGCAATACATCACTGGTTAATCTCGCCGCCCAGACATTAAAGGGAAGAGTTTGCCCAAGGGACTATAATCCGGTTTGCGCCCGAACTGATGACGGTAAAACGAAAACCTTTAACAACAGATGCCTGGCCTCTGGCGCCACTATTATTTCGCAAGGGGCATGCCCATCCAGGCTATCCACAGGGTCAACATGTCCCGAAGGCTCTATCAAAACACGAGGGGGCCTATGCGTACCGACAGGGCCTGGAGCCTCACGCTGTGAGCAGGGCTTTTTCAAAAACAGTCGTGGGAACTGTGTGCCAACAAGGCCTGAAACCCCACGCTGTGAACAGGGATTTTTCAAAAACAATCGTGGAAACTGCGTGCCAACAAGGCCTGAAACCTCACGCTGTGAACAGGGGTTTTTCAAAAACAATCGTGGGAACTGCGTGCCAACAAGGCCTGAAACCCCACGCTGTGAACAGGGGTTTTTCAAAAGCAGTCGTGGAAACTGCGTGCCAACAAGGCCTGAAACCTCCCGCTGTGAGCAGGGATTTTTCAAAAACAGTCGTGGAAACTGCGTGCCCCAGCCGCCAAGAGAAACCAGACCATGCCCTGAAAACTACGCGCCGGTTTGCGGTCTGGATCCATCGGGTAATGAAAAAACCTATTCCAATATGTGCCAATTGCGAAACCAGGGCGGTGATGCTATCTACAAAGGTACATGCACGAATACCCCAGATAATCAGGCAGCATGCCCACGCACCTATTCCCCGGTCTGCGCCTTGTCCAACGGTCGAAGAACGACGTACAATAATGATTGCGAGCGCAAAAAAGCAAATGCACGATTGTTACACAGGGGCCAGTGTCGCTAAACAAGCATTTTCGGCCAATATGGGAAGCTCTCTCTTGTGTCCTACCGCGACGGCAAGCCTCGCTACTTGAGGACGGGTTTTGCGGTTGAATAAATGCGATAAACAAAGATTTGCATTGCAAGCAAAAGTGGGGAGTCTTTACTTCTCCTACCGCTTCGCTGCTTGAGGAGTCTTTATTTCTCCTACCGCGACGGCAAGCCTCGCTACTTGAGGAGTCTTTACTTGTCAATAAATCGCAGCCCCGGTCAGTTTGCGACAATCCGACCCCTGACAGCCGGGAACGCTCTTATAGTCATGGGTATCAAACCATATTCGTAATTTTTTGTTGCTGGTCTGTGCGCCAAGAAGGACTTGCAAAGTATAATCAACTTGTTTTGAATTCCTACTTGCAATTGCCATAGCATAATAACGGATATCTTTGGTAAATGCTTTTTTAGGATCTGGTTTGCATTTAACGTGAATACGGTTCGAAAACACGGCTACTGAATCAGGAACGCAAACCCTGCTATTTATTCGCGGCTCATTTGCATCGCTTGGTGTTGACGTAAAAAACAAACTAATAACAGCAATCATTCCTAATTTGATACAGTTATTCATGTTAACCTCCAATATAAGTCCTCCGAACTATTAAAATTACTATGCGGAACATACCCGGTCAACAATACTCATACGCGGGTATTACGCTTATTACATGATATGCGATGTCTTGTTATTTCCTGCAAACCCTATTACTTCCATGCGCGGTTCCAGGGTATGTGGCCAGATTGATATTTAACAGGGTTTGACAGGAACGGCGGACTGTGGTGCCCCCTTATGAGAAACCATTTTGTCCATAACTGCATTTAGGGCATTTTTCAGGATGACCACATTACATTAAAGGTCTAGGATCGCCACCTCATTGATTTATCCATTCTGCACAATGACAAGACCGGGATTTACATGAAAACTGACCTGCGCTCGCCGGTAAAACTGGCCGATTATCAACCCTTTCCCTTTGAGATAGAACAAACAGAATTATGGTTTGATCTTGATGAAAATGCCACAATAGTCAGGTCAAAATTAAAGCTGGTACGCAAGCCGGATATGAACGGGCCACTAATTCTTGATGGCGAGAATCTTGAACTGCTGGAGATCAGACTTGATGGCCGGAAACTAAATGCCCCAGAATATGAACTGGATGAGCAAAACCTTACCCTGTCACAGCTTGCCGATAAATGCGTGTTGGAAATCACCACCCGGTTTTCACCAAGTCAGAACCTCTCCCTGTCCGGATTATATATGTCTGGCGGCAGATTCTGTACCCAGTGCGAGGCTCAAGGCTTTCGCCATATAACCTATTACCCGGATCGCCCCGATGTAATGAGCAGGTTCGAGGTCTATATAGAAGCCGACACCTCCTTTGCCACCTTGCTTAGCAATGGCAATTTACTTGAACAGGGAATTTTACCAAACCACAGGCATTTTGCACGCTGGCAGGATCCATTCAAAAAGCCAGCTTATCTGTTCGCGCTAGTTGCCGGCAGTTTTGACCTGGTGGAAGATGAATTTACCACCATGAGCAACCGCATTATCCCGTTGCGCATCTATGTAGATCCTGGAGATGCCCATCTGGCAGATTATGCCATGGACGCCCTAAAGCGCTCCATGAAATGGGACGAGGACGTATTCGGGCGCGAATATGATCTTGATCTGTTTATGATCGTAGCTGTGCGCTCGTTTAACTTTGGCGCCATGGAAAACAAGGGTCTTAATATATTTAATTCCTCTGTTTTGCTTGCCGATGCCAATACTGCCACCGATGCAGATTTTGAAGCGATTGAAAGCGTCGTTGCCCATGAATATTTTCACAACTGGACAGGTAATCGCATCACCTGCCGTGACTGGTTTCAATTGTGCCTCAAAGAAGGACTTACCGTATTTCGCGATCAGGAGTTCAGCGCCGATCAACGAGGCCGTGCCATTTGCCGGATAAAGGACGTAAAAGCCCTGCGCGCCCGGCAATTCCCCGAAGACAGCGGGCCGCTTGCCCATCCGGTTCGCCCATCGTCTTATCTGGCTATTGATAATTTTTATACCGCCACCGTTTATGAAAAAGGTGCAGAATTGATCCGGGCCTTAAAAACCATTCTTGGCGAAAATGATTTTGCCAAAGGCATGGATTATTATTTTGAAACCTGTGATGGCACTGCCGCCACTATGGAACAGTTTTTGGACTGCTTTGCCAAAACCTCCGGCAGGGGTTTGTCAAAATTCTTGCGCTGGTACGCTCAGGCTGGACGGCCGATTGTGCGAGTTGATGAACATTGGGACGAGGATAGCAAAACCTTAAAACTAACCTTTAGCCAGCACACCAATCCAACACCGGGAGAAACCAAGAAGCAAAACCTGCCAATTCCTATTCGCCTTGGCTTGCAAGGGCTGAACGGGCCGTTAGACTTCATGGTTCAGAACATGCACAGCTCGCCAGTTGAGGAAACTGTTCTTGTTCTTGAAGACAAACAGGCAAGCTGGACTTTTATCGGTTTGGACGAGCGACCTGTGGTCTCTGTATTTCGGGGTTTTTCTGCACCTGTTGATGTGGAAATTGCCCGCACTGAACAACAGCAAGCCCATCTCATAGCTCATGATCCTGACTGGTTTACCCGCTGGGAAGAAGCCCAGAAACTCGGCCGCAGGCAATTGCAACTAATGACCAGCCAGATTGGGCAGGGCTCACCCCCGTCCGTGCAACCGACATATATTGAGGCCATGGGCGCAATTATTCATAATTCCCGTCTTGATCCGGCATTTGTTGCGCTGGCTGTACAACCGCCTTCAGAAGATGAGATCTTGCAACTGACAGACAATGCCATTCCAAAAGACATTGCTAGTGCCCGCCATGAACTCATCCGGCAAGTGGTAAAAAACAACAGTGACAGACTCCTGGAATTACAAGAAAAAATCCGTCCAACAGTGCCATTTAGTCCCGATGCAACAAGTGCAGGGAAACGGGCCTTGGCCAATCAGGCCTTGATCATGATGGCGCATTTGCAAACCAGTGACAGTCAGGAAATGGCGTGGAGGTCATGGCAGGATGCGGGCAATATGACCGATACTATTGCCGCCCTGCACGCTTTGGACCTTAGTGGATCACAACAGTTTAGAAATGCACTTGATGAGTTCTGCCAACGCTGGCGCAATACAGCTCTGGTCATGGACAAATGGTTTCAAATACAAGCCTGTGCAACACAGACAACTACCATAGGCCATATCAAAGACCTTCTTGATCATGCTGATTTTAATCTGGAAAACCCAAACCGGGTGCGTGCGGTTTACATGGCCTTTGCCACAGCAAACCTGCCATTGTTTCATCAAGCAAATGGCGAGGGCTATGACTTGCTGGCAGATGGAATTTTGCAGATAGATCGGCAAAATCCGGCGCTGGCAGCCCGGTTAATGGGTGCATTTTCCAGTTGGCGCAAGGTGGAAGCTGAACGCCGGGAATTGGCTAAAAAGGCCATTGAACGAATTAAAAGCACATCCGGCCTGTCTAAAAATACCTTTGAGATTGCCAGTCGGCATCTGATGGCAATAAATTAAGGCTGCTCTAACTTTTTTTCACTAATGTTTGCAGCTTTGAACAAGAGTTTTGGCCATGATCGGTAAATTACAGATGGATCGGTTGCGCATACTCATTGTCGATGACAATGCGCACATGATCAACATTGTCAAAACAATCCTGCGTGGATTTGGAATAAAGCTGTTCTATGAAGCCAAAGATGCCGCCGATGCCTTTGATCTGGTGCGCAGCGAAGCGCTGGACATGATCATAGTTGACTATCAGATGGAATTGCTTGATGGGCTGGACTTTATCAAACTGGTGCGCACCGGCGACGATAGCCCTGCACCATTCATTCCAATTATAATGCTAACTGCCTATTCTGAACGCAGCAAGGTTGTGGCCGCCAGAGATGCCGGGGTTACAGAATTTTGCAACAAGCCGATCAATGCAGAAGAATTATACAAAAAACTGGTGTCAGTAATTGAGCACCCACGGGACTTTGTCCGAACCGCCACTTATTTTGGCCCTGACCGCAGGCGGCATGATGACAGTGATCATCCCGGCCCATTTCGCAGAAAAACCGACGAAGGACGCGAAGCCAAAATCGAAAGCGAACAACAAGAAAGCCCATCGGGCCCGCAAGTGGTGGATTTTACCAGTTAATCAACAGGTCATGCCGCCAGATATTTAGGCTCAAGACTCATTCAGATGGTTTAATACTATTTACAAATTGTGTATCGACAGCATTGACTCTGGTGGATTATCCTGAGCACCGGGAACCGAATCAGTAATGCGGGAACGTCGTTGAAACAGCAACCGGGCACTTCCAGGCAACTCAACTCCCTGCCGAGTGGCAGCGGGAATGTTGAATATGTCCGCCCTGCTAACAAACGATCCAAAACTGCCAACCCACGAAAGAACGCGGACAAGCCGATTCAGGGCATTAGAAGTTTAGAAGCGCGCTGGTCCGTAGGCTTTGTCCTGTTCTTTACCCTGCTGTTCCTGATTGTTATTGCTATGAAGCTGTTAATGGAATATCGCGCCATACAGCAGGACGAAATTTATGAACAGGTTCTTGCGACCACCAGCTATGCCAGCCAGATATCCGAAAAAGTGGATCAGGTATCAGCCAGATTAGATGCAACCGCCTTGGCCATGGAAATAGCGGCTTCATTTTCGCGCCAGCAATTACAAGAATACGTCAATTCTCTGGGCCAGCACCCTTCCATCATATCTGCAGCTTTCATTCGTGCTGATCAGGAACCGATCATCTATGGTGGCGGCTATATTACCAAGTCCATGCGCGCCATGATCGCCAGTAAATTACAGCAATCGTCCCGCTATGCAGGATTGGCCGCAAGTGATGACAGCCGCAATTTTGTGGTTACGGCAAAGCGGATATCCAATGCCGCAGACTCAGGCTATCTGCTTGCGGTCATCTCAACGCCATGGCTTTTAGGCAAAGACAAGGCCGCAACAATAAAGCTGCTAAGTGATCGAAACGGCAATTTGATCGATGGTCAAAACACAATGCCTGATGTTTCAGTATATCAATTGCTGGGCATTAACCCTAATGAAGCGGCCTATCATATCCGCACCCGCCTGGTTGGTGGACTGGAAGGAATTGGCCCAAACTCCCAAAAACTGGCCGTAGGTCTGGTCACACTATTTGCCGGAGATCTGGTGATATATCAGGCTGTAGACTTGCAAATCGATCAAGCCAACTGGCTTCGCACCCTTACATTTTTCATCCTTATGACAATTGCTCCATTGCTGGTGGCGGCTGTGCTGGTGGTGATTTTGCTAAACCAGATGAAAGGCTTGCAAAATGCCAGAACTGCCCTGTTTGAAAGTGACGCAAGATTCAAGCTGGCCATCGAAGGAGCAAGAAGCGGTGTTTTTGATTGGGACTTAAACAAGGATATTGTTCTGGTGACCGACTCACTGGCCCGAATGTTCGGTCATGATAAAAACACCACCGTTTCCGGCACCCAGTTTTTAGCCATGATACACGATGAGGATCGAGAAACATTAAGATCTGCTTTGCGTGGTGCGCCAACTACCGGCAAAATTGATGTGGAGTTTCGTGCCGCCAAACAGGCACTTTCATTTCAGGCCAGAGGCAAGCCCTGGCAGGTTGATGGCCGTGTCGAAACTGACAGGGTAGTAGGGGTGGCCATTGATATTACCGAACAAAAAGGGGCGCAAGATAGATTAAATGCAGCGGAAAACCGCCTGCGTGCAGCTCTTGAGTCAATGTCTGAGTCGTTCGTGGTCTGGGATGCCCGGCGCCGCCTGATCATGTGCAATAGAAAATTTGCTGATTTTTTTGCAATAGATCAGGAATATTTGGTTACCGGCACTCCATATGAACAATTGGAACAACTTGCCGGAAGATCAATCAAGGCAGTTCATGAGGGCCGTGACGATAGTGCCGTTGAAATGGAATTAACAGACGGGAGGTGGATTCACCTCTCGGAACGCACTACTGCTGATGGTGGTCTGGTCGGCATTGGCACTGATATTACCGCCTTAAAAGCACAAGAATCCCTGCTGATCAAAAATGAGAAAAAACTGCTGGCTTCGGTAAAAGATTTGGAAATAAGCAAGAAAAAAATAACTGAACTTGCCGGAAACTATCAACAGGAAAAAATCCGTGCCGAAGAGGCCAATCGCGCCAAAAGTGAATTTCTGGCCAATATGTCCCACGAGCTTCGCACTCCGTTAAACGCCATAAACGGGTTTTCAGGGATTATGCAAAAACAAATGTTCGGACCACTGGGCGATGACAAATATCTTGAATATGTTGGTGATATTCTGAACTCTGGCAAGCATTTGCTGAACCTGATCAACGATATTCTGGATATGTCCAAAATTGAATCCGGGAAAATGACCCTTAATCCTGAAACAATATATTGTGACGAGATTGTCGAACAGTGCGTGCGACTGTTAAAGGGAAAAGCCATGGAGTCCGGGCTAGAACTTGTATCTGAATTTAACGAAGTTCCGGATATAGAAGCCGATCCACGAGCCTTAAAACAGATTTTACTAAACATATTATCCAATGCCATAAAATTCACCCCCGAAGGAGGAAGGGTTTCCCTTGTTACCAGATCAAACCCGGACACTTCCGGGGTTATATTTCAAGTTACCGATACCGGTATTGGTATTTCCAAGGAAGACCTGCCAAAACTCTGCACTCCGTTTACCCAAATTGAAAGCCAGCACAGCAAAAGCCACCATGGATCCGGTCTGGGACTGGCCTTGACCAAGTCTCTGGTTGAGTTACATGGCGGAAAATTTATTATTGAAAGTGAATTGGGAAGCGGAACTATTGTGACGATTATGCTCCCCCTTATTCCTCCCGACAATCAGCAGGACGAAAAACAAGACGAAGAAACAGTCCTCAACTAGCAAAGCGATAGGACATTAAAAGACTCCTCAAGTAGCGAAGCGATAGGACATTAAAAGACTCCCTCAAGCAGCCGCTAGGCGATAGGACATTAAAAGACTCCTCAACTAGCGAAGCGATAGGACATTAAAAGACTCCCTCAAGTAGCCGCTAGGCGATAGGACACAAAAAACCTTCCCACTTTTGCTAAAAATGCTAAACCTCTTATCTGTCGCATTTTTGGCCGCAAAAACCCGTCCTCAAGTAGCCGCTAGGCGATAGGACACAAAAAACCTTCCCACTTTTGCTAAAAATGCTTCTAGCGCCTCCCTGATCGCGGGCTGCGCATTTCCCTGACCACCCGCGCGCGGGTTGCGGCGTCCATATCAACCAGAACTTCCAAAATTGCCATCTGCCCGCGTTCAGAAAATTTCGCCTCGGCCTTTCGCAATTCGGCGAGCTTGCTGATAACTGCATCACGATCCAGATCCTCTTCACGCAGCAAAACATATATCTGACGTTTTAATTGTCTGATATGTCTGATGTTCTGGCGCTGGATTTTTCTGTTCTGGACAAAAATCTGCCTTGCCTTTTGTTTTTCAGGTGCAGGTAATGCCGCAAAAAAACCGGCGCCGTTGAATTCGGCAACTGCTGCACTTTGCATACGTTTTTTGATTGCACCGCCATCAGGATGTTGTGTTTTAGCGATCACTACCCCGACAAGAGCACCGACCACCAGCAAATTGGCCGCCACAGAACCGATCAATAGGCCAATGGTAAGTTTTTGACTAATCATGCTTCTGCCTCCGGATCCGTCCACAAAATATCTGTTGAGAATGCCTGTGAAAACAACTCGATCACACCGCTGTTTCGCGACATGTACTCCGCCCCCGCATAACCTGAAACACCCCCGATCAGGGTAATAACCAGCGCACTGGCCATAGCCAGGGCACGAGCATTAAGCTGATAACCAAACAATAATGGCAAGTTGAACAGCTCCTTAGTCTGTTTACTATGAAAGCGCTCAAATGACATCATGACCTTATGGCGCAGGGCCGGGCTTGCACTTTTTGATGGCAATCGTCTTAAAATTTGCTCCAGAGCCTTGTTCTGTTTTTCTTCTGTATTCATGCTTCACCCCATTTATTCGCCCAGTAATTCCTCAATTTGCCCCGCCAGACGCACCCGCAAGGCACGACGACCGCGCGCCAATAAGGACTCCAATGCCTCGATACTTATGTCCATAACATGTGCCGCCTCTATATTGCCCAGCTCATGTAGGTGACAAAGCACAATTGCCACCCTTTGCCGTGGCGCAAGCGTAGCCAGAGCAAGCCTTACCTGTCGTGACCTATATCCTTCATCCACCAGCAATTCGGCACTTTGCGCCTGTTCATCCACCTGCTCAGGCAGAACGTCCATATAAATTTCTTTTTTCTTGCGCAATTTGTCATAACATAGATTTATCGTCACCCTGTGCATCCAGGTTGCAAACTTTGCCTTTCCCGGCTTCCACTTTCCCGCATGTACCCAGACCCGTAAAAAAACCTCCTGCGCTACGTCTTCTGCCTCGCAGGCATCTCCTAATATATTACGAGCCAAACCAGCTATGGATGTCAGGTGGCGCTCAATCAACAAGGAGGCAGCTTTAGACTCACCATCTGCAATCCGGGCAATCAAATCACCATCCGGATCAGCTATAGTTTTTTTGCTGTCCCGTCTCACATTAAAAAACTCCGGGATTGTTAAAAACCTGACAGGACTGTCATATCAAATCATGGATCAATAAGCCATTACCAGCCTATATTCACCGCCCCTTTCTGCCCGTGTTCACTTGCCCCGCATCGGCTTTGGAACATTACGCATTTCCTGACCGGTAATGGTACCATCCCCATTTGTGTCCAGCTTTTGGAACATTGGCCCCGGAGCCGAAACAAAATCATTGCGCGCAATTTTCCCGTCACCATCAGGATCTAGCCTTACTTTTAAGGCTTGCACTTTGGCGTGACGGCGCTCTTTGGCCTGGCTGCGGTCTTCTGCATTCAAAACCCCGTCTTTATTGATATCAAGCTTTGCAAACCTCTGTGTTCTAGCGCTTTCATGTTCTTCTTTTGAAATCACACCATCATTGTTCTTATCCAGCCGCGCAAACATCAAAGACGGGCGGTGCACAAATTCCGCAGCCGAAATCTCGCCATTGTTATCGGCATCCAGTGCCGAGCGACGTTCAAATTTACGGATCATTCTTCGGTGTTTTTTCTTGTGCTTGCGGGCCATTTTAGCCAGTCGCTGCTCACGCCGGTCAAGGAAGCCATCGGCATTTTTATCCATATGATCAAACATTTTGCCACGTGCCGTTATTGCTTCTTCTGTGGTTATTACACCGTCATTATTAATATCCACGGTTTTTAGCATTTTGAGCATAAGCGGCGAATTTGTTGCAGGCTTTGAGGATTTGGGCGATGAAAACGCGCTGGTAGACAACAAGGTCGTAGCGCCAAAAGCCAACACCGCCAGCTTAATATATTGATTTGTCATTTCTATCTCCATTTGCCAATATGTAAAACAAACGGTCTGGCTGGTGATTTTCCGTCGCTATTTTTCAATAATATGAGCAAAAACAGTAGCCACCTGTTCACGCTTGTAAATAATCTCCTGCTCCAGTTCCTTTATGGATGGCTGTTTGCAACTACTTAACAGGATTTCTGACAGGCTTGGAGGAAGCTCATCAGCACAACCAATTCTGCCAATAGCCAAAGTTATGATTTGCTGTATCCTGTGAAATAAGGAATGGGCGGATTTTAGCTGCCTAAATTGTTCATTGCTTATTTTTGTTTCAGCTTTGGGCAATCCATCTTCCACAGAATAATCAAACAATGAGGCCCGGTATTTGGCCTGCGGTGATAACAGGATTAGCGCCTGCCAGACAAACTCAAGCTCCGTCAATCCTCCAGCGCCGCGTTTAATATCCCACACTCCAAGGGGAGGTTTTTCCACAAACAGCCTGTCACGCATTTCTATTATGGACGGGCGAAGCTTGGAAGAATCAATAAAATTGGCCAGCATGTGGGTTATATTGTCAGTTAATTTCTGATCGAATTTTTTGCAGGAAGCTGCAATAGTCCGCGCCCGGCATAGAGCCTGAAACTCCCATATCCTTGCCACACGCCGGTAATAGTCACCAAATGCGGAAAACTCGACTGAAATTGGCCCGGATTTTCCTGATGGGCGCAATTTCATATCAACTTCATACAGCAAACCTTCGGCAGTTGGAGCCGATAATGCTGATATCAACCTGCGGGTAAACCGTGCCGCCCAAATATCCGCAGCCATATCCAATGGCTGCTCAAAATCCGCAATCGGTTTTTCACGGTAAACCACCATCAGATCAATATCTGAAGCCGGGTTCATTTCCCTGCTTCCCATGGAGCCCAAGCCCAATATTGCCCAATCCACCGGGCACGGGCCGATTTTTGCAGCCATGTCATCTATAACCCGCCCGGCCAACGCCGTAATCGTATTTGTCGCCAGACCTGAGCATTGCATGGCGATTTTGCAGGGATCAGCATGGCCAGTAAGTAATTGTGAGCCAATTACAAACCGTGCCTCCTGCACCTGTCTGCGCGCCTCATCCATTGCCCTCTCCAGATCATCAGAGCGGGCAATCTTCAAGCGTAGATTCTGCCATATTTGTGCTTCTGAAAAACTCTGAAACGGGTCTTGTGCCAATAACACCTCGACCAGTGATGGCCGCAATGCAATGATTTCGCCCAAGCGGGGGGCAAGTTGAAAAATATCTACTACCCGAACCAGCAGTCCCGGACAATTAGCAAACAGGGAGAGTATCTGCACACCGGCAGGCAGGGCTTCAAGAAAACTGGCAAAGGATGCAAAAGCCTTGTCCGGGTTCTCACTGCGGGTAAAAGCTTCAATCAGCTCGGCGCTTAATTTAGCCAATAATTTTCGCGACCTTTGTGACTGGGTTGCCCGAATACGTCCGGTCATCCAACTGCGTAATCTTTGCAGCACAACAGATGGGTCTGTAAACCCAGCCTGCTGCAACAGCTCAATTGCCTCTGGGTGATCATCCAGGGCAAACAGATGCAACTTATCTGAAGCATTATCCGAACTGCGCTGCCCAAAAAATTCATTAGTCTGCTGCGCCACCTCTTTTGTACTTACTGTTAAATCCTGATCGAGGTGTTTTTCGCTTTTATATCCTAAAAGGTTTTGCAATTGCTCTTTGGATTTGGAGTCTGCTGGAATATCATGGGTTTGGAGGTCATTTCGCATTTGCAACGCATTTTCTACCCGTCGCAAAAAGAAGTAATGCTTTGTCAAATTGCTGGCGATTTGTTCTGAAATCAAGTTCTCCGCTGCCAGTGTCCGCAGGGTTTGAACCGTATTCTTTTGCCTTAAAGAAGTAATACGCCCGGCATGGATCAATTGCAGGGTTTGAGCAAACAGCTCAATTTCACGAATACCACCAACCCCCAGCTTAACATTATAACCAGCGTCAGGTGCTCTTGGCTGATTGGGGCCAAAGAATATCTGGTGGCGTATCTGATGCACATCATCAATCGTCGAATAATCAAGGTTTCGGCGCCAGATAAATGGCTCCATCTGATGCAAGAAAGAAGAGCATGCGGTTTTATCACCAGCTATAAATCTTGCCTTGATCCAGGCTGAACGCTCCCATGTCTGCCCCACGCTTTCATAATAGGTCAAGGCTGCAGCAATTGTTAAGACAATTGGTGTGGAAGAAGGATCAGGGCGCAGACGCAAATCCACCCTGAACACATAACCATATTCGCTGATTTCCGATAATAATGACACCATATCACGGGCCACAAGTATGATTTTTCGCTGAATTTGCTGCCCGGTTTCCTTCATACCCGCAAGGGGATCCCAGAAGAAAACAAGATCAATATCACTGGAATAATTTAGCTCAAGCCCGCCCAGCTTGCCAAAGCCTATGATGAACAATCCTGAGGAATGAAGAGGAGTGTCCCTATACAGCGAAATGGTTCCTTCTGAACTATCAGAAATTATGCGCGTCCAGCTATATTGAAGGCAATGATTGATCATTTTATCGGCAAAGTCGGAAAACTCACTAATTACCCGGGCTGTGTCCCACACTCCGCCCAAATCAAGCAAAGCCAGACATAAGTGATATTTTTCCTTGATTTGACGAATATGCCGGGCAAAGTCAGCACGCTGTTCTGTGACAAAGTCTGTCAGGTCATTGCACAATATACCAATTGCACCATCTGGCCCATATTCAATAAGAATGTCTATCTGCTCAGGATGTTTTTCCAGCAATCGCCGCAAATAAGAGGAGTTTTCCATCACCCCGATTAACAGGTTTTGCAGACCCTTATCGCCCTTTGATAATCTGGCAGCCATTTGCTCAACTTCCAGATCAGCTTGTTCAAAGCACGGCCATTGGCTGATTTGCTTTAGGAAGTCCGGGCTGCTCATATCTAGGCTTAAAACCAACTTGGATAGCTGAAAAGGGGCATACAATTTATTTTCAGGTTTTTGGAAATACAAGGGCAACCCGCAAGCCCTTGCCTGTGCCATGCTGAGAGCCAGCACCATCTTCCAGCAGTAATTCGGCAGAATGAATTTCAGCAATGGCCTTGACCAGAGATAATCCCAACCCACTGCCCTGCCGAGACCGACTATCCTCCAGGCGAACAAAACGCTTTAGAATTTCCTTGCGCTTTTCCACTGGAACCCCAGGCCCGGTATCTGTTACTGAAATTTCAACGGAGCCGTTTCGACACTGGCGTAAACGAAGTGCTACACCGCCGCCGGGATCGGTATACTTAACTGCATTATCCAGCAAATTTGACACGGCCTGGGCGATCAGCCCCTTATCTGCCTTGATTTGCAGCCCGGTTTCTATTTCACATTCAAAATCGCGATCCTGTTCTTCGCACAATGGCCCATACAGCTCGGCAATATCTTCTACCAGTGGAGCCGGATCTATCGACTGAAAAACACTGCGTTGTTCCCCGGATTCAAGCCGGGAAATGCGCTGTATAGAGTTAAAAATTGATAATAACTCATCGGCATCCTTTAATGTCTCAGAAAAAACTTCCCCTGCGTCATCCTGTTCACGAACAGCCTGTTCAAGTCTGGCACGCATTCTTGTCAAGGGGGAGCGCAAATCATGGGCAATTGAATCGCCTGCATACATGCTGGCTGCCATCAGGCTTTCAATTCTGGATAACATTCTGTTCAGGTTTGAAGACAGCTCATCCAGTTCATCATTTGTGTGATTACGCGGTGCCCGTCGTTTCATATCGCCGGCCATGACATCACGGGCCACTGCATTTAGGGCTTCGATCCTGTTGGCGAATCTACGTGAAATAAGTGCCCCTGAGGCAATACCAAGAACAAGCACCAAAATAGCTCCGATCCACATTGCCTGTGCAATTTTACCGGATATCTGCGCCTGTTCCTCGATATCTGCCGCCACCAGCAAAAGATAATGATTGGGCAGTCTGACAATTTTTGCTCTGGCTCTGCGCTCTGCGTCTCCAGCATCTGAGCCGAAGCCAGAACGATATGTAAAACCAAAAAACCCTGATTTCCCAGCAGCATTTGCCGGCAGCCCATTCAAATTGCCAGATACCCGCTCACCACTGGCTCCGGTGAACAAATACAAATAAGTGCTGTTG
>JALSYJ010000102.1 GCA_027071965.1 Robiginitomaculum sp.
TCACAAAAGACGGTACTTTCGTGAATGGAACCGCTCCTCTTCGGTATAGGTATTTAATTGATCCTAGCACCTTGGTGAAGCTCTATTATACACACAATTCAAAGTAAAGACTAAACGGTCTTAACCAAGCAGTACAGGCTAGTTTTGGCATGATTGCCTATGATGCACGGGGCAATATGACAAGCGCTGGCAATCGTAATTATGGCTATAACATTTATAATCAACTGACCTCGGTTAGCACCGTTAGTGGCCCGCCTACCCCTGAAACTCTAAGCTTTGCAAATCTTAGCTATGATGCCTACGGGCGCTTGCTCGAGACTGCTGGCACATCTGGCATTTGGCAGTCTTTGTAAACGAAGACATTTCCCCGAAGAACGAAGTCCGCACAAATAAAACAGACCTGCTATTTTTTCATACACTATTTGTCACAAGCATCTGGTGCGGATGAGAAGACTCGAACTTCCACGTCGTAAGACACTGGAACCTAAATCCAGCGCGTCTACCAATTCCGCCACATCCGCACGTTTTGGTGAGGGCTGTTTAGCGCCCTTGACGGGGGCTTGGCAAATGTTTTCACTGCATAATTATGAAAAATCTTGAAAAACCCGGAAATGCCGAGCAGTGGGAAAGCCGATATCGTGAACAACTGACCGGCTGGGAGCGTGGAACACTTAACGCTGCCCTGCATGACTGGCTTGCTGGAGGACATTTGCAAGCAGGAAAAATAATCATTCCTGGCTGTGGACGCTCACCGGAGCCTGCTGCCCTGGCCGAGCGTGGCTTTGAAGTAACCGGCCTTGATTTTGCACCCAGTGCCATAGCTCATCAGGAACGACAGCTTAAACAACTGCCTGCTGGGCTAAAATTACACTTCGAACAGGCAGATGTGCTTACATATATGCCCAAAGAATCAGTGGATGCAATATATGAGCAAACCTGCCTGTGCGCCCTACAGCCTGAGTATCGCGCAAGCTATGAGCAGCAATTATATCGCTGGTTACGACCCGGCGGCAAATTATTCGCCTTGTTTATGCAAACTGGGGAATCTGGCGGCCCGCCATTTGACTGTCCCCTAGATGAAATGCAGGTTTTGTTTGGCAAGGAGCGTTGGCAATGGCTGAATGAGGGCCAACTAACCTCCGTTCACAGTGAGCACAAAACTGAATTGGGACGAATTTTGATCAGGGTCTAGAGCATTTTCAGCAAAAGTGGGAACCGGTTTTGCGGTTCGAAAATGCGATAAACAAAGATTTGCATTTTCAGCAAAAGTGGGAAGCTCTTGCTTGCGCTACCGCTTCGCTACTTGAGCGCGGGTTTTGCGGTTCGAAAATGCGATAAACAAAGATTTGCATTTTCAGCAAAAGTGGGAAGCTCTTGCTTGCGCTACCGCTTCGCTACTTGAGCG
Organism: Robiginitomaculum sp.; assembly: GCA_027071965.1. Classification (GTDB taxonomy): domain Bacteria; phylum Pseudomonadota; class Alphaproteobacteria; order Caulobacterales; family Maricaulaceae; genus Robiginitomaculum_B. The sequence continues at coordinate 1,406 of JALSYJ010000102.1, forward strand.
CGGGTTTTGCGGTTCGAAAATGCGATAAACAAAGATTTGCATTTTCAGCAAAAGTGGGAAGGTTTTTTTGTGTCCTACCGCTTCGCTACTTGAGGACGGGTTTTGCGTCCTACCGCCTCGCTGCTTGAGGAGTCTATGTTTGTCCTACCGCTTCGCTACTTGAGGAGTCTATGTTTGTCCTAACGCTTCGCTACTTGAGGACTCTTTGTTTGTCCTACCGCTTCGCTACTTGAGGAGTCTATGTTTGTCCTACCGCTTCGCTACTTGAGGACTCTTTGCTTGCGCTACCGCTTCGCTACTTGAGCGCGGGTTTTGCACCAAAAATTTTCTAATGTCTATTTGGCGATGGGAATTGATCTTGTGCTATCGACCGCAGCCATATTGGCATTGCGCATCCAAAAGAACACAAGCGATCCAGAAATTATATTGGCCAAAGCCAGTGAAACAATAATACCGGGAATGCCGTAAAAATAACGCCCTATCCAGACACCTATTCCAATTAAAACAAAAGACCTGCCAAAGGTCATCAACATGCCAGGAAGCGGCCTGCCCAGCGCGTTAAACCCAGCAGCGGCTGAAATTACAATGCCATAGCCCATAGCGGTTAATGGAACTATTGACAGATGCAACTCTATTACCTGTTGTACTGCTGGATCAGTAGAGAACAGCCTGGCAATAGTACCGCTTAGCAATAACAGGATAATACCGGTGCCACTGGCCCAGATCGCGGAGACCATAAAAGAAGCCCGAAATGCCTCTCTTACCCGGTCATGCAGGCCGGCACCGCCGTTTTGACCGGTAATCGGGCCAATGGACGCAGACAGGGCCAGCAAGGGAATTGCAAATAAAAACTCTATCCGTCCTGCAACACCAATCCCGGCAACAGCGGCATCACCAAAGGTAGCAAATGCGGCTGTTACAACAAATATTGTGAGCGGATTGGCAATATTGGTGGCGGTTGCTGGAATACCTACTCGCAACACCTGCCACCATGAATGAGCCAGTTCCTGCCACGAGGCCAGGTGCAGTGTGATCAGACGCTCACGGTGTACCAGATACCAGCCCATAACCACTATCGCAAATACGTTGGATAATACCGTTGCCAATGCCGCACCCGCCACTTCCATGCGCGGGAAAGGCCCAATGCCAAAGATCAGAAACGGATCAAGAATCAAATTGATAATAGCTCCGGCAACCATGGTCATGCCTGGCACTCTGGCATCACCAAGAGCCCTGAGAATATTGCCACCCACCATCGGCCCGACAATAAAGGCTGAACCGATAAAGGAGATATGCAAATAGGCGCGAATGTCCGGCATCAGATCATCAGACGCTCCGGCAAACCGCAAAATTGCCTCAAAACTAAAAAAGCCAACGGTGGCAAATACTGTTACGATCAACACAGCAAGCAGGATTGAATCTGTGGTTTGGCGACTTAGGCGATCATGATCACCACCACCAGCAGCCCGCGCCACCACTGATGCGGCACCAGCGCCCAGGCCCACGGAGAGGCTTTGCAGCACAAACAACAAGGGTACACTAAAAGAAACTGCGGCCAGTGGCGTAGTGCCCAGACGCGAGACATAAAACGTATCCACCACAGAAGCTGACATCACAGCAAAAATGCCAATCGACATCGGAATGCCAAGGCGCAGCAAATGGTTCAATACCGGCCCTTCGGTCAGCTTGGCTCTGCTCTTGGTGGATTTAGGTGCAAATGTCATCGCAAGGGGCGATACGGAACTATGCAGCCAATGGCAAGATATAAATGATGCAGAACTGCATTACATTTTAGCCATAGTGCTCTAATTTAATAAGAGCATTGTCCTTAAAAATCGTTCTTCAAAAGCAAATTTCTAAGCATTAAAGGTATGGCCTTGGGCATATCCTCGGCAATCAATCCCGGGCCGAGCCTACGGCCTAGTTCTCCATGCATCCAGACAGCAGCGCAAAGCGCCTCAAAACCCCTATGGCCCTGTGCCATAAGACCTGCAACCATGCCCGCCAACACATCACCGCTGCCCAATGAAGCCAACCAGCTAGAAGTATGGGTGTTGACCACAATTCTGCCATTGGCTGTAGCCATTACGCTGTCAGCACCTTTGAGCAATAAGGTGCAGCCGACAATCCTGGCAGCGGCCTGCACCCGCTCAATCTTATTGCCAAATTCTGATCCTAATTGCCCAAACAAACGGGCAAACTCTCCTTCATGAGGTAGTAAAACCGTATTGGAATGACAGGCATTTAACAATATGTCCGGGTCATCTGCAAAACTGCTTAAGGCATCAGCATCAAGAATTGTTGGCTTGTTATGAGCCAGCAATTCCAGAACATCGCGACGCATATCCTCACCCACGCCACCGGCTGGGCCGATTATAATACAATCCGGATTTTGAGCTTGCAGCAGGCTTGAAACAGGCTCGCCGCGATCCCGCGCCAACAATACCACAGAAGTTTCATGAGCAGCGCAAACCTGCATTGATTCTTTGAAGCCAGCCAACGTCACCCACCCTGCCCCCATTCGCAATCCCGCACGGGCGGCTAGCCTGGCAGCTCCGGTGTTTAATGGTTCACCGCACATGACCAACAGTCTTCCGCGCGAATGTTTGTGAGCAACCGCTTCGGGGGCTTTGGGTATTTCCGGCCATAAATTGCGCTGATTCACCATTGCTACCGGATCAAAATTATCAAGCAGACCATCTGGAAAGCCAATGTTAATCACCTTGATTTTGCCGCATTGGTTACGAGCCGGCTCCAACACATGAGCCGGTTTCAAACACTCAAATGTAACTGTCATATCTGCCTTGACAGCAGGCGGGCGAACCTTGCCACTATCGCCAAAAACACCTGAAGGCAGATCAGCAGATACCACTTTGGCAGGATGGGCATTTATATGATTGACCAACTCTGCCAATTCTCCACTTATGGGCCGCTTTAGACCTGCTCCAAATATGCAGTCAACAATCAGCCCGATACTGCGCGATATTTCAGTACCCGTAATGCTAACACCAGAGGGTAATGCCTGTGCCATTTTATCTACATCTGTTGCCGTAACAGTCTTGGCGCATACGGTAAGAAAAACCGGCCAACCTGCCTCATACAAATGGCGTGCAACAACATAACCGTCTCCACCATTGGCTCCAGGGCCGCAGAATACCTGTACTGGACAGGGGCTGAATTCAGAAAATATGTGCTCAGCAATTCCGGAACCTGCAGCCTCCATTAAATCAATACCAAGGCAACCGCGCTCAGTAGCGGCACGGTCGGCCTGATAACAGGTGGCAGTGGAAAAGACTTTTACCCCGGACATGGCGTGAACACTTTTTTTGCATACGCTGCCTATTTTTTAGGCAGCGTAAAGTAAACTGGTTTTAATGATAGCAAAAAAGTTTCCAAACCAGAAGAAATATTCCATGGCCTTATCAAACGTCCTGATATTAGCAGAATCAGGCTGGAGAAAAGCATGAAAAAAGTTGAAGCCATCATAAAACCTTTCAAACTTGATGAGGTCAAAGAGGTTTTGCACGATGCCGGCGTTCAGGGGTTAACGGTAGTTGAGGCAAAAGGCTTTGGGCGCCAGAAGGGTCATACAGAATTATACCGTGGCGCTGAATATGTTGTTGATTTTCTGCCCAAGCTGAAAATCGAAGTTGTGGTCACTGAGGGGCAGTTAGAAAACGTTATTTCCGCTATTGAATCTGCGGCGCGCACCGGAAAAATTGGTGACGGAAAAATCTTTGTCAGCGACATAAGCGAAGTTATTCGCATCAGAACCGGCGAGAGAAACGAAGAAGCGCTATAATAATCGAACTTATTTAATTTTCACAAACACTAGGTTAAACAATCATGTCCAAAGAAATACTAGACCTTATCAAAAACGAAAACGTCAATTTTGTAGATTTGCGCTTTACCGATCCAAGAGGGAAGATGCAGCACGTTACCATGGAAAAAAGCATGGTAGATGAGGATCTTTTTGAAGATGGCGTAATGTTTGATGGCTCCTCGATTTCGGGGTGGAAAGCAATCAATGATTCAGACATGGTACTGATGCCGGACACCAGCACAGCCAAAATTGATCCTTTTTTTCAATCCCCTACCCTGACCTTGTTTTGTGATGTCCTAGAGCCTGGCACATTGGCCCCCTATGGCCGTGATCCGCGTTCCACAGCAAAGCGGGCGGAGAAATATCTTATGGCCTCTGGTGTTGGCGATACCGCATATTTTGGGCCAGAAGCAGAATTTTTCATGTTTGATGATGTTCGCTGGTCAACCCGCACTGACAAGACCGGGTTCACCCTGGACAGTTCAGAATTGCCGGCCAATACGAATTCCAAATTTGAACACGGAAATATGGGGCATCGCCCCTCATCTGGAGGAGGCTATTTCCCGGTTCCACCAGTTGATTCAGGGCAAGACATTCGCAGTGAAATGCTAAGTGTAATGGACGAGCTTGGCCTTTCTCCTGAAAAACATCACCACGAAGTAGCCCCGGCCCAGCATGAACTGGGAATGAAGTTTTCTACCCTTGTGGAAATGGCAGATCATTTGCAATTATACAAATATGTGGTTCATAATGTTGCCGCTGCATACGGAAAATCCGCAACATTCATGCCCAAGCCATGTGTCGGTGAAAATGGCTCAGGAATGCATGTGCACCAGTCAATCTGGAAAGGTGGCAAGCCGCTTTTTGCCGGCAATCGTTATGCTGATCTATCGGAAAAATGCCTGCATTATATTGGCGGAACCATCAAACATGCCAGAGCAATCAATGCCTTTGCCAATGCCTCCACTAATTCCTACAAGCGTCTGGTTCCAGGGTTTGAAGCTCCGGTGCTGCTGGCCTATTCTGCTCGCAATCGTTCCGCGTCAATTCGCATCCCCTACTCCCCATCGGCCAATGGCAAGCGTCTTGAAGTGCGTTTTCCTGATGCTGCTGGAAATCCTTATCTGACATTCACGGCATTGCTGATGGCAGGGCTTGACGGTATTGCCAACAAGATTGATCCCGGTGAAGCCATGGACAAGGATCTTTATGACCTGCCGGCTGAGGAGTTAAAGGATATTCCATCAGTCTGCAGCAGCTTGCGTGATGCATTAAACGCGCTGGAACAGGATCATGAATTCCTGCTACAGGGCGGTGTCATGAACAAGGATCAGATCGCAGCCTATATTGATTTGAAGATGGAAGAAGTCACACGATTCGAAATGCACCCGCATCCGGTCGAGTTTGACATGTATTATTCTTCCTAAAGTTTCGTCCAACAGGATTAAAGGCTATAATAGCAATAGGCTTACAGGTTTTTACGGATATCGAATAAAAAAGTATAACTTTGGGAATCGACGAACTGGATTTTACGGTCTACAAGACCCGGTCTGCGATTTTGCGCCATAAAGTCGCAGACCGGTTTCTAAAGGGTGTGATTTATGCGTAAATTCTTGTTACTTTCAGTATCTTTACCCACATTCGCTTTTGCCAGCGCCACAATGGCACAAGTTGAAATAGACACTGAAACAACCGATCCTGTTGACACCCAAACCATTGATAATGGCAACCCGGCCGATATTGTAATATTAAGCGCAGGTACTGTTCTGGTCGGTGAAGGCTTGGCGGCAGTTACCCTTAATTCTGATAATACCGTAACCAATCAGGGGATAATAGGCTCAGATGATGCCGACAATTCCACCGGCGTGCTGGTCTCCGGTGCCGTAACCGGAGAAATCCTTAATTCAGGATCCATCAGTCTTACTGAAAACTTTTCCGGTGAGGACACCGATGGTGACGGTGATTTTGACACACCCTTTGCTATTGGAACAGGAAGGGTGGGCATTTTGGTGGAAGGAAGCTCTACCCTTACCGGGAATATAACCAATGATGATCTTGGGCGCATCACTATTGAAGGCAATGACTCTGCTGGAATTCAAGTTGCGGGCACGTTAAACGGCAATTTAACGTCACAAGGAACCATAGACGTAACCGGTGATCGAACTTATGGGGTTTTGGTTTCAGGGACAGTAAACGGGGATGTGGTCACGGCTGGCCGTATATCTGCTAATGGTGAAGACTCTGGCGGTGTAAGAGTTACTGGCGAAGTTAACGGAGCAATCCGCAACACCGCCTCCATCACTGCTACCGGGTTTCGCTCAATCAATCGTGCATCGGCAGAAGTTCGCGCAGCACTTGATAATGATGATTTACTTATCGGTGGCAGCGCCATTGCCGTTGGTGGCAATGTTACCGGTGGCATTGTCAATGATTCAATTACCGATGAAAATGATAATACCGTTACCGGAGAGTTGCGCTCTACCGGTTCCGCCCCGGCGCTATTGGTTGCGGCCTCATTAGACGGCAATGACAATGGCGATGTAAATATTGGTGCAGTTGGGACCCTGGCCGATGATGAGTTTTTCGGCATCATCAATCGCGGACGAATTGCAAGTGCAGGCATTAATGACGGAATAGCTACAACCGGAATTCGTGTTGAAGGCACAGAAGTAAACGGTGTTCTTCGGCAAACCATTATCGAAGGCGGCTTGCTTACAACCGGATCCATTTCATCTGATGCATTTGAGGCTGATTCCAGCGCCATTTCCATTGGCAATGGAGCAGTGGTTCCTGTGATTGATATACGCGGAATAACCCAGGTTACGACCTTGTCTCAATCTGGTGGAAGAGCCGCTTCAATCCTGATTGAATCAGGCGCTCAGGTAAATGAAATCAGAGTAAATGCAGCGGTTCGCGCCAGTTATATTGGCACTGGCGTTGGCGGCTTTGCCGCAGGCATTGTCGATGAAAGCGGAACTGTAGACTTGCTGCTTAACAATGGCAGCATTACCACATCATTTACTGAATTGCTTCCAAGTGGCACTGAAGCCGACCCTACAGATACAACAAGGCGTGAAATTGCTGTTGACTTGTCTGCAAATACCACAGGCGCGACCCTTCGCCAGGTCACAGCTATTGACCCTGATCCTACTGATAATGTTGATCCGTCCATACCTGAAATAGAGGGTGATTTATTGTTCGGTAGCGGCGCTGATGCTTTGGAGCTATTGAACGGATCAATCAAAGGCGATGTGTTTTTTGGTGATGGCGACGATATTCTGCTTATTGATAATGGCGCTGAATTAACTGGTGCCATATATGATACAGATGGTCAGTTGACCCTAGACATTCGCGATGGACTGCTGGCCCTTGGCGCAGATACCGCACTTTCGTTAACTTCTGCCAGTTTTGGGGCCAACTCCCGGCTGCAATTGACCATTGACCCGACAATTGGCGGAGGCTTTCAAAGTGCGTCATTTATCGCATCTGGCAATGTATCATTCCTTGAAGGAGCAAGAATTTCCCCCAGCCTGTCCGGGCTTATTGCTCAGGCTGGTACCTTTGATTTAATTACGGCCGGCAGCTTTAGTTTTGCCGAGAACTTCGCTTCAATGCTGGACACCAGTTCTTTGCCCTTCTTATATAATGTTGGAATTAGCCAAGCCGGAGGGCCAAACGTCCTGACCATTACCCTTGATCGCAGGACTGCTGCGGAATTGGGCATGACTATAAATCAGGCTGCTGCTTATGATGCCTGGTTTAATGCCGTCATTACCAGCCCGGACACTGCCCTAACCAGTGCCTTTGCCGGATTAACCAGTTCCACCGATTTTTACGCAGCATATGATCAGTTGCTACCAGAGTTTGGAGCTGCTGCCTTGCAGTTTACTTTGGCCAATACCGACGGCACCACCGGTGCCATTGGCAATCGTCTTGATGCCCTGCGCCGTGGTTATGGTTCAGGTGGAGCGTGGATTCAGGAAATCGGCTATTATTTGAACCGGAACCGCAGCTCCATCTCCCAACCCTATAACGGCTTTGGTTTAGGACTGGCGGTTGGCACTGATCGTCCCATGGCAGGATTTGATGCTGTTGGCCTGTCATTAAGCGGTTTTTCCAGCGAAATACGAGAAACAGACGGTTTTGATACCCCGCTTTCCTCAATCTCGGCTCAGGTTGGGATTTATGCAGGAAAGAGTTTTGGCGGATTTGATTTTATTACCCACTCTGCCATTGGTCTGGATAGTTTCACCTCGGAACGCAATCTGGAACTTGGCACGGTTGTGCGTACAGCCAATGCCAATTGGCGCGGCTATCATATTGCCAGCACATCCAAATTCTCAAAAGACTATGCTCTTGGCCGCTGGATGTTTAGCCCGAGCGTATCTTTTGATTATTTGCGGCTTACCGAAGAAGGATACAAGGAAGCCGGTGGCGGAGTTGGTTTTGACTTGGCTCTCGACTCCAGAGTATCAGAAAATATATCTGCCACTGCCGCCTTTACCCTTGGGCGGAAGTTTGGTTCTGAACGTTCATGGTGGACACCACGTTTACGGGCCGGGGTGCGCAATGATATCAAGGGCGATCCAACATTGACCACAGCGCGGTTTGTTGGGTTCAATGATCGTTTCACGGTTTCCCCACAGGCCTTGCCAAAAACTGCGCTATTGGCCGGTTTCTCCCTAACTGCAGGCAGCAGATATACCTCTTTTGGATTTGATTATGATGCGGATATTCGTAACGGGTTTATTCGTCATACAGGCAAGGTCGTGATTCGATTCATCTTCTAAGGGTTAACAAAACCCAAACAAGCAGTCCCGTTAAAGATACAAGCACTTGTTTTTATGCGTAAAAATTATTATAGATTGCATCTTGATTTTGAACACAACTTATACGATATTTTTACTGCGCACACACCTGGCGCATCCTACCAATGAACAATCGTTCATTCATTCTAGGAACTACTTCAGAGGCTGATATTCCCCCGAGTGTCAGCCTCTGTTTTCAGCTACACTCTGCCCATTACGAATCAGTTTTCAGTTCATTTTGAACCGGAAATTCTCTAGATTGCAGAATCAAAGGTGGTGTGAAATGCGTAATTTGTTATGTGCTCTGATTGCTGTAGTTTTGCTTGGCAGTTGCCAAACGTCCAGCGGTGTTTCTAAAGACAGTCTTTCACAAAACCAGCAAAACCCTGTTGTCATGATGCCGGGGCCGAGCCAGATTGTGCTACTGGTACATGGTGGTGCAGGTTCGGCACGACCTGGCGGAATGCCCGAAGAAGACGAAGCTAAATATCGTGCTGCCTTGTCCGATGCCCTTACAGCAGGATATACCATCTTACAGGCTGGCGGAAGCTCTTTGGATGCTGTGCAGGCCAGTCTTACGATACTGGAAGATGATCCCCTGTTTAATGCAGGTCGCGGATCAGTTTTAAGCGCCAATGGCAAAGTATCAATGGACGCCTCAATTATGGATGGGAGTAATCGCAATGCCGGGGCAATTGCGGGGGTTAATGGAATTCGTCATCCGGTTCTTGCGGCCAGTGCGGTGATGAATAACAGCCCCCATGTCTTGCTTTTTGGCTCTGGAGCCGAACAATTTGCCAAAGATCAGGGCCTGGAAACAATGCCTGAGTCATGGTTTATTACTGAGCCCCGGGTCAGGCAATTAAACCGCATTAAACAAAAAGAACGAAAGACGCAAAATTCCAAACTGGACAGCACCTCCTATTTTGGAACGGTCGGGGCTGTGGCTTTGGACATTAAGGGTAATCTGGCTGCTGCAACCTCAACCGGCGGCATGACCAACAAGAAATGGGGCCGGGTTGGTGATTCTCCGATTATTGGCGCTGGAACCTATGCTGATAATCAGTCCTGCGCAGTCTCAGCAACCGGCTGGGGGGAGTATTTCATAAGAGGAACTGTAGCCCGTGATATTTGCGCCCGCATCCAGTGGACTGGCGCAAACGCCCAACTTGCCGGCGATCAGGAAATTGCCGAAATAGTGGAAGCTGGCGGCAGCGGAGGGGTGTTGGTTCTGACACCTGATGGCGATTATGCCTTTTCCTTTTCAACTGCCGTGATGTTTCGCGGTGTTCGTACCGAAGCTGGTGAGGAAGTAGCAATCTTTGCCAATCATGGTAACAGACAACTTACCGACTGAGTCGCAATAACGGAAATTATGAGATATGACTTCGGCTGCCCGCAATTCACTGTTTGACGATCCTGCATCCTCAAAAGCAGAGGCGGAGTATTCCGCAAAAGATATCGAGGTCCTTGAAGGACTGGAGCCTGTACGCCGCCATCCCGGCATGTATGTGGGCGGCACCAATAGCAGTGCCATGCATCATTTGTTTGCCGAAATTCTTGATAATGCCATGGATGAAGTGGTATCCGGCCATGCTGATCGTATTGAAATTACATTAGAAGCAGATAACTGGCTGACAGTAAAAGACAATGGTCGCGGCATTCCTGTAGATCCACACCCAAAGTTTAAGGATAAATCGGCTTTGGAAGTCATTATGACCACCTTGCATGCCGGTGGAAAATTCACCTCAAAAAGTTATCAGACCTCCGGAGGGCTGCATGGGGTTGGGGTTTCGGTCACCAATGCCCTGTCAAGCCATCTGGAAGTGGAGGTTGCCCGCAACCGAAAACTGTACGGACAAAAGTTCTCTCAAGGTAAAACTCGGGGTAAGTTGCTGGAAATGGGATCAGTTCCCAACCGGCGCGGAACCTTAATCCGCTTCCAGCCTGATCGGGAAATTTTTGGATCAAAGCTGAACTTTTCGCCAAAGCGTCTAATACAAATGGCCCGCTCCAAAGCATATTTGCATCGAGGCGCTGAAATACGCTGGAATTGTGATCCGGCACTGGTTGAAGGCACAGATACACCTCATGAGGCCCGCTTTCACTTTCCCGGCGGGCTTGCAGATTTTCTAAAGGAAAAGCTGGGTAAAAAAACCACAATCACCGACAGCATATTCAGCGGACAGGTGGAACGGGAAAATCGTGACGGCTCGGTTGAATGGGCTTTGGCGTGGACACCGCAGGGCTTTGGTGATGCTGATGGATTTATAAATGCCTATTGCAACACCATACCCACCCCCGAAGGTGGCACCCATGTGGCAGGAATGCGCAGCGCCTTAACCAAGGGCCTAAGAGCCTATGCAGATATTGTCGGACAGGGAAAAAAATCCGGCATTATCACTGCTGAAGACGTACTTGGCACCGCCGGAGCCATGGTATCGGTTTTTGTAACCAAGCCGGCATTTCAGGGACAAACCAAGGAAAAACTGGCAACACCTTCGGCAACAAAGGCGGTGGAAAGCGCCATGCGTGACCGGTTTGACCATTGGCTTGCCGCCAATCCCCAGCAAAGCGCAAAACTGCTGGAATGGGTAATTGGCCGCGCGGAAGACCGAATGCGGCGGCGCAAACAAAAAGAGGTAAGCCGCAAATCTGCAACCCGTAAACTACGACTGCCTGGAAAACTGGCTGATTGTTCAAACAATTCCAATGAAGGAACGGAAATTTTTCTGGTGGAGGGCGACAGTGCGGGAGGTTCAGCCAAGCAGGGACGGGATAGGTTTACTCAGGCAATTTTACCCCTGAAGGGAAAAATCCTAAATGTTGCCAGTGCCGCACCAGACAAGATTATGGCCAATCAGGAAATCAAGGATCTGGTTCAGGCCCTTGGTATTGGTATCGGGCCAAAATTCAATATTGATGATTTACGTTATGAGAGGGTCATCATTATGACTGATGCAGATGTGGATGGGGATCATATCGCGGCCTTGTTGATGACCTTCTTTTATACCTGCATGCCAGGCTTGCTGGAATCTGGTCGGCTGTTTTTGGCTCTGCCGCCCTTATACCGTCTCACCCAAAAGGGAAAAAGCGCCTATGCCCGCAATGAGGCTCACCGTGATGAATTACTGGCCGGGCCATTCTCAGGGCCTGGAAAGGTAGAAATCAGCCGGTTCAAAGGCCTTGGGGAAATGATGCCTGCGCAATTAAAAGAAACCACCATGAATCCGGCCACCCGCACTTTGGCCAGGGTAACCATTGACCGGGACAATCTGCCTACGACTGAAGCTCTGGTGGAGACTTTGATGGGTAAAAAACCAGAATTGCGGTTCGCCTTTATTCAAGAACATGCAACAGAAACTGTTGATCTGGATCTATGATACCCACTCAGGGCCAGGCAAATAACCCATAAAACCTTGCAAGTTAAAAACCTGATACCATTTGCCAGAAACAGCTCTTTTTTAATAGCGAATAAATCAATGTCCAATCCAGCAACCAGTCCGATTGATCTTGTAGAAATAACGTCGGCTTTTTCAGTAAGTGCGCAAATATTCCCCCGGCAGTTTCCAGCCATTAAAACCATGGGCTTTACCCGTATTTTGAATGTTCGCCCTGATGCTGAAGAAGACGAGGAAGAACAACCCCCAAGATGGCAATTAGAACAACAGGCTTTGGCACATGGACTGCAATTTTCTCATATACCAATCGAATCCGGTGCAGCCTTTCCTGAAATAGCCATTAGAAGCACAGCCCATTTGCTTGAAAAGCATCAGGAAAAAACCCTGGCATTTTGCTTAACCGGCATAAGGTCTTTACGTCTGTGGGCATTGGGTAATGCGTTGGCAGGCCTATCCACACCGCAACAGATTATGGATGATGCGAAAAGAGCTGGTTTTGATTTATCGCAGTTTTCACAGCATCTGCACCGACTGGCACAACAACAAGAACCTTTTTATGTTGCTGATGACAGCGCCAACCTGATTTAGAGCATTTTTAGCAAAAGTGGTAAGGTTTTTTGTGCGCTACCGCCTAGCGGCTACTTGAGGAGTCTATGTCTGCGCTATCGCCTAGCGGCTACTTGAGGAGTCTTTTAATGTCCTACCGCTTCGTTATTTTAAGCGCGGGTTGTGTCCTACCATTTTCGTCACTCCGGGCTATGCGCCGTAAGTCCATCCACCGATGTTAATGCTCGGGGGCCAAGGTTAGGATCAATCATCGAGGTATATTACCAACGCTCTTACCACTACCAAGGCAGGATGGATACCGACTTTCGTCGGTATGACGGAAGCGTAGTGACTGAGTATTGCGTATACAAATTTCAAATTCCATCACTTGCATATGTTTTCTATCCTATTGTTTTGCTGTCTAGTGCCAAGGTGTGATGGGTTTGGTTTCTTACAATTTGGTCATGAACCTCCCCTTTAGGATCAGGCTTCTTGCCGTCATGGATTTAGCTGTTTACCGTGCCGGTGATTCAAGTTGGGAGGATTTCAGATGAAGGCACGTTATTTTGACGTAATGGTTATCGGGATGGGGCTGCTGCTGGCATCTTCTGCCGTGGCCAGAGCAGATAAGGATGCTTATCCTTCCACTTACAAGCCAATTCCATCTTCTGACACTATCTTGCAAAATGCCACCGTATTTGACGGTATTGGCGGCAAGTTCACCGAAACTGATGTTTATTTTGTTGATGGAAAAATTAAAAAAATTGGCAAGGACTTACCGGTAGCAGATGGTGCAAAAATAATTGACGCTACCGGCAAATGGGTAACACCGGGAATTATTGATATTCACTCGCATTTGGGAGTGTACCCATCACCAAGCGTTGGTGCCCATAGTGACGGCAATGAGGTTACCTCGCCGATTACTTCTGAAATTTCTGCCGAACATGGGGTCTGGCCACAGGATCCCGGATTTAACCGGGCCAGATCAGGAGGGGTAACCTCAATGCTTATCCTGCCAGGTTCTGCCAACCTGTTCGGAGGGCGTGGCGTGGTGTTAAAAAATGTTCCATCCAGAACCGTGCAAGGCATGAAGTTTCCTGATGCACCTTATGCCTTAAAAATGGCTTGTGGAGAAAATCCGAAACGGGTTTATGGGCAAAAAGGTGGCCCCGGATCACGAATGGGCAATTTTTCCGGATACCGGAAAAACTGGATCAAGGCCACAGAATATCGGGCCAAATGGGAAAAATATGAAGCTGATCTGGCTGCGGCAAAAAAGGATGATAAAAAACTGCCATCTCCACCAGCCAGAAACCTGCAGCTTGAAACCCTGGTCGGTGTTCTAGATGATGAAATCAAAATAAACATGCATTGCTATCGCGCTGATGAAATGGCGCAAGTAATTGATATGTCAAAGGAGTTTGGATATAAGGTAACTACTTTTCACCATGCTATCGAAGCCTATAAAATAGCTGATATATTAGCTGAAAACGGTATTTGTGCTGCAATGTGGGCTGACTGGGGAGGCTTTA
>JALSYJ010000103.1 GCA_027071965.1 Robiginitomaculum sp.
TTGCGGTTGGTGTATGGCGTTCAGTATTGCGTGGCGAACAGGCATTTCACAGCCTTGGCGAGATTAGTGGTGTTTCGGGCTGGCTGGCGGATATCTGGCTGTGGCCGATTACCTTGATTTTGCTTTGTGTCCTGCTGGTGATACCGGCTGTTCATAAAACCAGCACTGATCATTTTGAGGATTAGGGGCGATTAATTTCATGGGCAAACATTTTGTCAACGGGCGTTCCTTATACCCGCCATGGCCTGAGGGCTTGGAGGAGATCAGTTTTGCCATGGGCTGTTTCTGGGGTGCAGAGCGTCTGTTCTGGTCGCTGGATAGTGTTTATGTAACCATGGTCGGTTATCAGGGAGGCAAGACTGCCAATCCTGATTATGAGCAAGTCTGCACAGGTGATACCGGCCATGCGGAAGTGGTTCGCGTCGTGTTTGAGCCTAAGCAGATCACGGTTGATGAATTGCTGGCAGCCTTTTGGGAAAATCATGATCCAACGCAAGGCAATCGACAGGGCAATGATATAGGTTCGCAATATCGCTCGGTTATTTTTGCTCATACAGACAAGCAGGCCGAACAGTCCCGGCGCTCACTGCAACAGGTGCAAAAACTGCTTTTGGAAAAAGGTCTTGGCAAGATTACCACTGAAATCATTACAGGTGCGCAATTTTGGCTGGCCGAAGATGAACATCAACAATATCTGGCCAAAAATCCTGGCGGGTATTGTGGTCTGTCCGGCACTGGAATTGTCTGCGGAGTTTGAATATGGCCCATTATCCATCCCTGTCTGATGAGGCCCGTCTTGAAGAATTGTTTTTACGCTTTCCTCGTGGTGTTGCGCCGTTAATTGCCCTGCACGACCAGATATTACGAGATGACAGCAGTGATCTGTCCGTGGCTGAGCGTGAGCTTATTGCTGCATTTGTTTCAGGATTAAATGCCTGTGATTTTTGTTTTGGCGCTCACAAGCTGATGGCCCGTGCCTTTGGAGTGGATGAGGCGCTTATTGACTCTCTGATCGTGGATGAGCAAACCGCAGACATTGAAGCAAAATACCGTCCCTTATTTGGTTTTTTGCGTAAATTAACCTTGTCACCAGCCAAAGTAATTGCCGCTGATAGCCAAGCGGTTTTTGATGCTGGCTGGAGCGAAGAAGCCTTGCACGATGCCAGCCTGATTTGCGCCTTGTTCAATTTTATGAACCGGGTGCTGGACAGTGCGGGCATTGAACCAAAACCATTGTTTGAAAACCCAAGGGATGAGGATTTGCAGGCGCGTAAAAAAGGCACCTATACCCAGTGGGCGAAAAATGCCGGGATCATTTAATGAGCCATATATGAGGGGCCAAGGTGAATAGAAGCCAGCTGAAAACGCGGGCAGTGCTCTCGACCGGGTTAGGGGTCTCGCAAATCATTGCCTTTGGCACTTCGTTATATTTGTTGGCAATATTGGCCAAGCCTATACAAATTTCAACTGGTTGGACATTGCCATGGATTACCGCTGGCATGTCGATGGGCCTGTTGGTCAGTGCCAGCATGTCTCCCTGGGTTGGTCGCCAAATTGCCAGGCACGGCGGTAAGAAAAAAGTTCTGGTTAGCAGTTCATTATGCTTTGCCGCAGGATTGATTGTGATCGGTTTATCGCAAGCATATGTGTTTTATATCCTGGGTTGGCTGTTAATGGGTCTGGGCATTGCATCTGGGCTATATGATGCAGTGTTTAGCTGTGTTGGTAAAATATATGGGCGAGGGGCCAGGCCATTAATTTCTGCCATAACTATTTTTGGCGGACTGGCAAGTACCATATTCTGGATCGTTGGCGGTGTTTTGCTGGAGAAAATTGGCTGGCGAGGCGTTTGCATGACTTACGCCTTATTTCATATTGCCATCAATATTCCGATTTATCTTTTTGTGCTTCCTGATGCAAATGCTGCAGCTTCCTTATGTGAGACGGAGCAAAAGCCCAAAGCCGATTTGGTGCGGACTTTAGATCCGCGGTTATTGCTCATTGCCGGATTGTTTATGGCCGAAGTATTTGTGGCTTCTATAATCGGAGTGCATTTGATCTATTTGTTAACCCAGATGGATCGCTCGCTTGGTGGAGCGATTGCGGTTGCTGCCTTTATTGGTCCTTCACAAATTGCTGGCCGGGTTCTGGAGATGACATTTGCGGCGCGATTGCCGGTGCTAACCACTACCGGTTTGGCGATTTGCGCTATGAGCGCCGGCTTGCTTGGATTAGCAATTTGGCCAGAAGCAGCCATTGCCGCCATGATGGTTTATGGCGCTGGTTTTGGGGTGTTGTCGATTACGCGTGGTACGTTGCCGCTAAGCCTTTTCGGGCATGAGCAATATCCGGTTCTGGTTGGGAGGATCGCCCGCCCTATAATATTGACCCAAGCTGCTGCTCCTACCCTTGGCGCGGTTATGATAGCAGCGCTTTCACCAACGGCTATGCTGCTCGCTTTGGCGTTTGTGGTTTCACTGGCTTTACTGGCGGTTCTTGTACTGGGGACATTGAAACCAGAAAAGTAAGTAGATGTCTTGGGCTAGAATTAAAAACCCGAAAGCAGGTCTCTGCTCTCGGGTCTTTGTAAAAACAAAATTTAACTGCCCGAAACCGGGCATAGCAAATTTAGTCAGCCAGCTCGATATTATCAGCAGCCTGTTTGCCACGATTGGTGACAATTTCGTAAGTTACTTTTTGGCCGTCATTAAGGCCGGCAATACCAGCTTTTTCCAGAGCGGTGATGTGAACAAACACGTCGTTTCCGCCTTCGTCTGGAGAGATGAAGCCATAGCCTTTGGTGGCGTTAAACCATTTAACAGTACCTGTAGTCATTTTATGCATTCCTTAGCATCTAGATGTAATTGCCCGATTGAGAAAATCGGGCGGACTTAAGATCTCAGTAAAGTCCGTAAATAAAGGTCTTGGGTTCTCTAGAAGCTGGCAGAGATGATTGCCAGACGTGCAAATCCTGAAAATGGAAGTGAAAATCTAAAGTCGATCCTTGAAATTGGAGCAGTAACGTCGTCTCACCCTGCCCTATATATGGTTGCCGTTAAAAAGCAACCCATTTGCCCCAAAAAGATAGCGGCTAAAAGTCCACCGGCTTTCGCGCTTATCTTCATATTGCCTTCGGGTAAGTTGTCTGGCGACAGCGGCTGGCAGATTGTCACACATATGAATTAGTTATTGCATATATGAAATATATGTGTAAGGCATGGCTTATGGCTATTGCTCGTCCCGTAGATAGAAGATTGTTTTTGCTGCTTGATCGCGCCCGGCACAAATTGTTCAAGCGCGCAAACGTCCAATTGCAGGATGAGATCGGAATCAGCATTGCGCAAGGCGGTGCACTGTTCTTTTTAGGAAGACATCAAAATTGTCTGCTTTCTGATCTGGCAGAGGGGCTTGCTCTTAATAATTCTGCGATTACCGGTCTTGCATCCCGTATGGAAAAATCAGGATTGATAAAGCGTACCCGCTGCACAATTGATGGCCGGGCCTGGCGTGTATCATTAACGGAATTGGGTGCTGCAAAGCGTGAACTGGTAATGGAGCGGCTTCGGCAGTTTAATCTGGAAATAGCAAGCGGTTTTAGCGAGCAGGAAATGGACATTGTCTACAGGTTTCTGTGCTCCATTGCCGAGGTGGAGGTGCTTTAGAGCATGACAGAGCATATAAAAACAGAAGCTAAATCAGGTGTTTGCACAATCACTCTTGATCGACCGGAAAAAAAGAACGCCTTGTCCCATGATATGTATGGTGCAATGGCCGATGCCATAATAAACGCCGAACGTGACGCATCAATTAAGGTGATCATTCTTACCGGCAGTGATGATTGCTTTACTTCTGGTAATGATCTGGCTGATTTTTTGGGAGCTCCGCCGGATTTAACTGCTGATCAGCGACCGCCGGTTGGACGCTTCATGTATGCCCTGCTCGAAGCAAAAAAGCCGGTGATTGCAGCAGTGGAAGGCCCGGCCGTAGGCATTGGCGTCACCCTTTTGTG
>JALSYJ010000104.1 GCA_027071965.1 Robiginitomaculum sp.
CGGCTACCAGCAGGATCGGCGCACCAAAATTGGTTATCGCAGCGCCCACATTACCGATACCGAATATGCCAAGCGCGGTTCCTTGTTTTTCCTTCGGATACCATTTGGACACATAGGTAATGCCAACAGCAAAGCTTCCACCCGCCAGTCCAACGCCCAAGGCCGCCACCAGAAACATCACATAGCTATCAGCAAATGACAGCAAAACAACTGCAAGAGCCGTTAGCATCATTTGCCCCGCGTAAACTACTCGTCCGCCATATTGATCAGCCCAAATCCCAAGAAAAACCCTGCTTAATGAGCCCGTAAGTATAGGCGTTGCAACCAAAATCCCGAACTGGGTATCGTTTAAGCCCAATTCGGATTTTATCTTGATCCCGATAATCGAAAAAATTGTCCAGACTGCAAAACAGATAGTAAATGCCAAAGTCGAGGACGCCAGCGCCCAATTCTGTTGACCCGGTGTTACGTTAGAAAGGTGTCCCATGATTATATCCCGAATATTGGTATTCTTCAGATGCGAACCTGACAGTAAACATCAGAATCACTAACCGTATCACCCTACTTTATTATCAGCTTGGTGACGATATCACCCAAAGTGCATGCCCAAACCTAAAAACAATGCTAGACTTGCCACAATCTTGAGAATCAGGAGGGGCAAGGAGCCATATGGACAGCAAGATTACTTTGGGACAGGTAATCGCATCCACACTATTGCAATTGGGCGATCTGGCCCATCAATTGCAATTAGAACGTGGCAGCGCTGCCTTATATGTTGACAGCAATGGCCAGATTTTTGGCAATGAATTTCGCGAGCACACCAAAGAAACAGGTAAAACAGCAAGCAGGCTGGAGCAATTATGCGCCAGCCCGGAAATGGACAAAGCAATAGGTGCTACAACCTTGCAAAAGGTATTGGGTATTGTTGAATCCGCTCTTGCTCTTGACGATCACCGCCAGCAGGTTGCGCAACTTAAATTGCCGTTCTCGCGCGCGGTAAACCATTACACCTACACCATTTTGAGCCCGATCTTGAATGTGCAGGTTGAAATTGCCTTGCATATTGCCAGCACAGCACCTGTGACAGCGACCGCTTATGCAAACCTGTTGCAATGGAAAGAAAGGGTGGGACGCGAACGGGCATGGGGCGCGCACGGGTTTTGCAGCCATGTGTTCAAGAACCGCGAATTCACCGAACGCATGCTGACACTTTTAGAGGAACAAACCTCTTATAAGCGTGCATTCCTGTCACTTGCAGCTCCGGCCCATCGTGAACTGGTTGAACATGTTACCTCCGGATATATTATGCAATTTGTTGATGATCTGCATGACATGTTGGCCAATAAATCCCGATCCGAAGAATTGCAGAATATTTCCCCGACCACCTGGTTTGAATTACTGACCGGAAAGGTTGAGCGCCTGAAGATAGTTGAAAACAAAATGGTCGAGGATCTGATCAATTCGAGGTTTTCTAAAACCAATAATGCATCGCCTTCACCACAGGTTTCCACCAATATTGAACAGCACATGCCGCTGATTAAGGCATTGCCCGCATTTTCCAAATTGCGAGAATCCGAGTTGATGGCACTGCTTGCCAATGCAAGTGTGCAGGAATACGAAAAAGGCAAGTTGTTGTTTTTACAATCAGAACCCTTATCACGTTATTATTTGATATTGTCTGGATGGGTAAAGCTGTTCAAGGGAAGTGATGCCGGTGACGAAGCCGTCTTGCAAATGCTTAGCGCCGGTGACGGAATTATGGAGGCTGCTATTTTGCTGAACATTCCATCGGCTGCCGGCGCGCAAGTGGTGGAGCCAACCACCCTTTTGTCATTGCCGGCCCCATTGGTTCGTCAGATTTTGCAGGACAATAATGCCTTTGCCCTTAACATGATCGGCAGCCTGTCCTTGCGTTCACAGCATCTGATTCACCAGATTGAGCAATCCCGCCTGCGCACAGCCAGTGAGCGGGTTGGCTGGTATTTGCTGAAACTGGGTTTACAAGATGGCGGTAATAATCTGGGCTCGATACAACTTCCCTTTGAAAAATCCCTGATTGCCTCATATCTGGATATGACCCCTGAAACTTTTTCGCGGACCTTGAAAAAATTCCGCGCACAGGGTTTTCAGATCAAGAATGACACTATTACCCAGCCCCACTCCAAAGCGCTTTGCGCCTATTGTGATGAAAACCTGTCCAATACCTGCCGCCATAAGGGGGATCATGAATGCCCGCTCACCTATCTGGAAACCTCCAGCAATTAACAGGATAAGCCTTGCATCAGGATTCTCAAAAGCAATTGGTCGAGGCCCTGTCAATTCCGGCTTTATTGCTGGATAGCTCCTTTCACATTCTTAAAAGCAATAAAGCTGCTGATAAAATGCTGGGTAACAAAATCAACGGCCTGGATTTTGTCAGGGTTTTTCGTCAACCTGAATTATTGCAATGCCTGACCAGAGCACTGAAGAAAAACCGGCGCACCAGTTGTGATTTTGTTCTTGATCTGCAAACCACCCGCAGCTTTCAGGCCAATGCTGCTCCCATCAACTGCCCCGACACCAATAGCAGTTTCTTGTTATTTACGATGATTGATGTCTCTGCCATCCGCTATGCGGAAAAAGCCCGCAGCACTTTTGTAGCCAATGTCAGTCATGAGTTGCGATCACCCTTAACTGCCCTGCTTGGTGCTGTTGAAACCCTAAAAGGCCCGGCCCGCAATGATGCCAGTGCACGCATGCAGTTTCTTGAATTGATGCAAAGAGAAGCAGAGCGCATGTCACGCCTTATTGAAGATCTGCTCTCCTTGTCAAAACTAGAAGCAACAGAGCACCTGCCCCCTGATGACAAGGTCGACCTGTTAACAATAATTCCGGCCGTGGAACAATCACTGGCCGCCAGTAAAAATGAGTATAAGGGCCGTATCGAATTACTTGCGCCTGAGGAAATACCTATGGTGCGCGGCAGCCATGACGAACTGATCGAGGTTTTCCAGAATCTGATTGAAAATGCCTTAAAATACAGCCGCCCGGGAACACCTGTAACCATTCGCATCAGTCACAAAACAACCAAAGCCAACTGGGTCAATGTCAGAATTGAGGATATTGGTGAAGGCATTGCCCCAAAGCACATACCCAGATTAACCGAGCGATTCTACAGGGTGGATAAGGGACGGTCTCGCCAAATCGGCGGCACCGGGCTTGGCCTTGCCATTACCAAACATATATTAAACCGGCACCGGGCCAGATTACTGATCAAAAGCAAATTATCACAAGGCACATCGGTGACGGTAAAACTAAGAGTATAAAGCAAATGACCTAAGCATTTTTAGCAAAAGTGGGAAGCTCTCTCTTGTGTCCTATCGCCTAGCGGCTACTTGAGGACGGGTTTTGCGGCCAAAAATGCGATAAACAAAGATTTGCATTTTTAGCAAAAGTGGGAAGGTTTATCTTGTGTCCTATCGCCTAGCGGCTACTTGAGGAGTCTTTAATGTCCTATCGCTTCGCTACTTGAGGACGGGTTTTGCGCTACCGCTTCGCTACTTGAGCGCGGGTTTGCGGCCAAAATGCGACAGATGTAATATCCTGACTTTCAGCGCTATCGGGAACCCTTGTCATAAAACTATCATATATATGTAACAAATAGGTAGCTGAAAAAAATTATTGGCAGGCAAAATGCTTTTACCAAACAGGGAAGAGAAACATGAAACTACAAACCATTACTGCAAGCGTTTTCACAATGGCGTTAATAGCTTGCTCACCCTCTGCCCCACCGGCAGCAAAAGAGGAAGCCCCAGCAGCAATTGCACCGGCCAGTGGTCGAGATCATATCAAAATCGTTGGCTCATCAACGCTGTACCCTTTTGCAACAACGGTTGCGGAAAACTTTGGTCGTACCACATCCTTTAAGACCCCGGTGGTTGAAAGCACTGGCTCTGGCGGGGGCTTAAAGCTGTTTTGCGCAGGAACTGGCAAGCAGCACCCTGATATCACCAATGCTTCGCGCCGG
>JALSYJ010000105.1 GCA_027071965.1 Robiginitomaculum sp.
CCGGTCCCATATCCGGTTATAGGAGGGCCGCTTTATGTCCCTTAGTGTCTTGTCAAAATATATCAAGCTGCCTGCATCTTGTTGATAGGTGAGCAAAACAATTCCTTCACATGCAGGTCTTTGTGCACTCAGGGCAGGCTCTGGAAGTATAACCATGTCCGCCCACTGGCAGGCATCCACCAGTTCCTCCATTGACTTTTGTATCGCCAGACGGTTCTCTCCAAGCTGATACGTGCATCCATATTGGTCACATTGCGCCTTAGTATCCTGTGTTAATGCCATAGCATTAACATTGGCAACGCCACTTGTTTGCATAAACTCTTTAAGTGCAAACTGGTTCGGTTTTCCAAACACAAGCGGTGTTTTGCGCTCGCCATTTTTAGCTAGAATCACCCCGCCATTTTGACCTATCCAGATGTCAGGGACTGGTGTGCGTACATGCAAAAACAAACCGATGGCAACTAAAAGCACTCCTGTAAATCGTAGCCATTTGCCACCTATGCAGAAAATCACCAGCCCTGTTGCCTGTAATATTAGGGTTATTTCCGGTGCATGCTTTATGCTTAATATGGCTCCGGGAAATTCTGAGGTTGCAAGGGCTGCGCCTTGTATAATGTCCAGACCCAATCCGGCCAGCCACCAAAACGGGCCTTCCAGACCAAGAGGATATAACAAGATACCCAAAAACAAGAATGGCATGACCAGAAAGCTAAACACCGGCATTGCCAGCAAATTACCGATTAGTGAATACAAAGCGATTTGGTGAAAATGCCAACTTGCAAATGGTGCCGTAGCAACACCGGCAATTATGCTGGTTAAGGCGATGCCCAGCGCAGCAAGAAGCAAATAATGCAATGGTTTGAGGAAGATAGAAGCATTACTTGATCTGCGACCACGCTCTGCAAACCATGGCCCGGCATATTGATAAACTGTTATTAAGGCCAAGCTGGCCGCAAATGACATTTGAAAGCCAGCACTTATAACATATTCAGGACTTAATAATGCAATCACGAACGCAGCGATTGAAATCGTGCGAATGGATAGAGCCCTTCTCCCCAAAAGCACCGCCAGCAAAATCAAACCGAACATGATAAAAGCCCGCTGCGCCGGGGCGGCGGCACCAGAAACCAGCAAATAGGAAAAAGCTGCAAGCAATCCGACAATTGCTGCTGGTTTTCGCGCGTCTATTTTGGAGCCTATTGCAGGAATTGCTGCAAAAACCAATGATGAAAGCAAAAACGCCATACCGCCAAAAACCGACATATGAAGCCCCGAAATTGCCAGCAGATGACTAAGTCCGGAACCACGAAATGCATCCACTATTCTTGGCTCAATAGCATCGCGTTCTCCGGTAATAATGGCCGAAGCAATAGCCCCCGCCTGCCCGGGAATTTTCACCCTGATGGTTCTGGCTATGTTTTGCCTGATTTTACCAAGGGGTATAAAGTAGTTTTCGGCAATCGGCGGAGCAATTACTGACAAGTGCCCAAAGGTGAAACCAGCTCCCCCTATTTGCTCAAACCATGCAGCTCTGGAATAGGAAAATCCGCCGGGGACAGTCGGTGATTGCGGAGGGTGCATACTGGCCTGAAACCTGACCATAGCGCCAGTTTTTGCAGTACCAACCGGCCCACCCACCCGGACAAATACCGGAGTTTGTTCGGACTGCAATCCTTCGATCTGCTTAACCCGTATCAGATAACGGGCACGGTGACCTCTATTTCGGTCTATTTTAGCGATTTTTCCTGTCACCAGCCAAAAATTTTCTCCAGCAGGCAGCACCGGTGCTGCCTTTAAGTCCGATCTGATACCCGCCAACACAAAACCCGCGAAAAACGCTGCAATCATGGCAAGCAGGAAATACACTCGCAAATGAGGAGTTTTTTGCAGATACAAAATGCCCAGCAAGCCACAAACCGCAATTAACACCAACGGCCCAAGCCATTGCTCAGGATCATCAGGAAGCAAGAACCAGATTGCAATTCCAAGGCAAAACACCCATGGCCCCCAAAGCGTAAAACTGCCCTGAGCAGGTACGGGTACTTGCTTTGCCAGAAAACCCATCAAATTTTGCGGATACATTTGCTTATAATAGATTCTCAACTGGTTATTTTATGTTATTATCCAGAATCAACTTCCCCCTATGACCAAAACAAAGCGTACCATGTCTTTTCAGTTTCACCCAATGGAACGCACAAGGATAAACAATGACAAGAATCGTAACCCGTTTTGCGCCGTCTCCCACGGGTTTTTTGCATATTGGTGGTGTCAGAACAGCTTTGTTCAACTGGTTGTTTGCCCGGCATCATCAGGGGGAATTTCGTCTGCGTATTGAGGATACGGATCGCTCCCGCTCCACCAGTGAGGCAATTGAGGCGATTACCGAAGGACTGAGCTGGTTGCAATTAGACCACGATGGCCCCACGGTTTTTCAGAGCAAACAAATCAACCGGCACAAACAAGTCGCAGCACAATTGCTGGAGAGCAATAATGCCTATCCTTGTTTTTTAACGCCAGAACAATTGGATGAAGAGCGCCAAAAGGCCCGCAGTGAAAACAGACGGTTTCAGTCAAAATGGCGCGATGCTGATCCTGCAACACGCCCTGATGATCAGCCCTTTGCGCTCAGGTTAAAGGCCCCTGTTTCGGGGCACAGAATCATTAACGATGAAGTGCAAGGAAGCATCCGCTTTTCCAATGCAGAATTGGATGACCTTGTTCTGCTACGAGCTGACGGCACCCCTACTTACATGCTGGCAGTGGTTGTTGACGATCATGACATGGGCGTAAGCCACATTATTCGCGGTGATGACCACCTGGTAAATGCAGCACGGCAGAGTTTGATCTATAATGCCATGGGCTGGCCAGTACCGGTTTTTGCGCACATTCCGTTGATCCATGGCCCTGATGGCAAAAAGCTGTCCAAGCGCCATGGCGCTTTGGGCGTGGATGCCTATCGGGATATGGGGTATTTACCAGAAGCGCTGCTGAATTATTTGCTGCGACTGGGTTGGTCTCATGGTGATCAGGAATTTTTTACAATCAAACAGGCCATAGAGAAGTTTTCTTTATCTGGAATAAACAAGGGGCCATCACAGCTCGATTTTGACAAGATGCAATATGTAAACGGGCATTTTTTGCAAACAGTTGAGCTGGATCGTTTATCAGACTTACTTTTTGCCTTTGCCAAGCAGGAAAACGGTGTTTCATTTAATGCTGAGGAAAAAGCCCGATTGCGTGCGGCCTTGCCTCATTTGGTTACCAGAGCAAAATTATTACCTGACCTGGTAAAGCAAACCGCATTTTTAGTGGAACATCGACCTATTCACCTGAACAAGAAGGCAAAAAAGACCATTAAACCGGAACGATTGCTGCTTCTAAAAGAGCTTTCAAACCGGCTGCAGGCAATAAAAAGCTGGGATGAAGCCTCACTAAATGATCTCTTGCAGTCGTTTGCGGCCGATGAAAAAGTGGGATTTGGGCAGTTTGGCCCGATTTTGCGAGTGGCCATTAGCGGCAGCAACCCTGCTCCGGATCTGGCACTTGCCTGTGAGCTGTTGGGACGTAAAGAAACACTGGAGCGTATAGACGATTTACTGCACTTGCAGGTACATTAAACAAAACGAATCGAAAACAAAAACAAGGGCCCCGTTATGGAAATAAAGATCAAAAAATCTGGTAGCGCAAAATTAACAATGCATGACGGAAAGGACTTTGAACTGCCAATGTATTCCGGGGCGGTAGGCCCGGACGTTATTGACATCAGAACCTTGTACCGGGACAGCGGCGCCTTTACGTTCGACCCTGGGTTCACCTCAACCGCAAGCTGTGAATCGCAAATTACCTATATTGATGGCAATGTCGGCACATTATTGTACCGTGGATACCCCATTGACCAACTGGCTGAAAAATCCACCTTTCTTGAAGTTAGCTATCTGTTGCTAAACGGTGAACTTCCAAATAAGGATCAATTGGAAGACTTCACCCATTCCGTAACCTATC
>JALSYJ010000106.1 GCA_027071965.1 Robiginitomaculum sp.
CGCTGTATCAGTACAATATCACCAATCCGTACATCCTTGCGCCGCAATTCATCTTCATTATGCAGGCTGGCATTTGAGATAACCACCCCGCCCACGGTCACCGGCTTTAACTTTGCCACCGGGGTCAAGGCTCCGGTTCGACCCACTTGTATCTCAATATCCTCAAGCACTGTGCTGGCCTGCTCCGGGGGAAATTTGTGAGCAATGGCCCAGCGCGGACTGCGTGAAATAAATCCTAGCCTTTGTTGCAGGGATAACAGGTTTACCTTGTAAACCACACCATCAATATCATAACCAAGGGCAAAACGTCTGGCCTCTATCATTTGATAATGTTCAATCATTTGCAAAGGAGAGCTGCACACCTTCGTCAATGGATTTACCGAAAATCCCCATTTTGCCAGCAGGTCAATAGCCTGTTCCTGGCTCTTGGCAAATTCGGCACTAACAAGCCCCCATGCATAGGCAAAAAACCGCAAGGGACGACGGGCAGTTATTTTGGCATCGATTTGCCGCAAAGAGCCTGCTGCCGCATTTCTGGGATTTTTATATGGATCTTTCTGATTACTGATCTGTTCCTGATTCATTTTCTCAAAGTCCGCATGAGGCAGATACACCTCGCCTCGCACCTCCAAAACTTCCGGCCAGTCATTTCCGCTTAAAACTTTTGGAACATCAATAATCGTACGCACATTTTCGGTTACGTCCTCTCCGACCTCCCCGTCGCCACGGGTCGCTGCCTGCACCAGCTTGCCATTTTCATAACGAATACCAGCGCTCAAACCATCAATCTTCGGCTCGGCCGTAAATGTCAGCTCATCTTCTTCCGACAGGCTTAAAAACCGGCGCACTTTGCTTACAAACTCAACCACGTCATTGTCATCGAATGCGTTAGCCAGGCTGAGCATTGGTACGGCATGAGAGACTTTGGCAAATTTTTGCGATGGAGCAGCGCCTACCCTGACACTCGGGCTATCGGAGCGAATCTGATCAGGAAACAGGCGCTCAATTTCGGCATTGCGCTGCCGCAGGGCATCATAGGCCGCATCGGAAATTCTAGGTGCATCAGCAAGATAATACGCCTTGTCATGAGATGCGATCTCTTTTGCCAGACGCGCCAACTCTGCCGCGGCTTCCTGCGCGTTCATTTGATCCGGAGATTTAGGAATTGCCATAAATTAAGCTCTTAGAGGTTAGCAGGGATTCACCTGCAAAACCTAACGCATTTTCAGCAAAAACATAACCAAAGTTTTGCAAAGAACTCTATGTATTAAGGCCAACCCTCTTTAATTCCCAAGGATTACCTGAAATTCTAGCTTATATTGGCATAGCGCTTGAACAGCCAGACCCGAACTGCACTGGCCAATCCGGTTTTTTCCGGTGATTTGGCGCGATCCTGATCAATATCAGCAATTACCCTGGCCATAGATTTATTCTCAGCCTCGGCAACATCACGCAACGCATCCCAAAACACAGCCTCCAGCGCCAATGATGTTCTGTGACCAGACAAAGCCAAGGATCTTTTCTCAAGCACTAATACTCTCCTACTTCATAATCAACGGACAGGGTCACAAGCCCTGAAACCTGAGTGTGCATTTACCACACCACCCCCGACAACGTATGGGACAAGAAGTCGCACTTTTGAAAAACCCTTAAATGTCAGCCCATGCCCGTCATGTTTCCATTGACGATCTATCTTGGTGAGATCATTTGCTCAGGGCGTACAATCTGATCAAATTCCTCAGGGCTCACAAAGCCAAGAGCCACAGCTTCATCGCGCAAATTTGTTCCGTTTTCATGGGCAGTCTTGGCAACTTTGGTGGCATTATCATAACCGATAACCGGCGCCAGAGCAGTAACCAGCATCAGGGACTTTTGCATCAATTCGTCAATGCGTTGTCGATCAGCCTTGATACCGACCACACAATTATCTGTAAATGAATGTACTGCATCACTAAGCAATCTGATGCTTTGCATCATATTATATATCATAACCGGACGATACACATTAAGTTCAAAATGCCCCTGACTGCCGGCAATGGTAATGGCGCTGTGATTGCCCATCACTTGTGCGCAAACCATGGTCAGAGCCTCAATCTGGGTCGGATTAACCTTGCCGGGCATAATCGAGGAGCCTGGCTCATTGGCAGGCAGGATCAACTCGCCAAGTCCAGAGCGCGGCCCAGAGCCCAAAAACCTGATATCATTGGCAATTTTTAACAAGGAGGCCGCCAGAGTATTTAGCGCACCATGCGCAGCAACCATGCCGTCGCTGGACGCCAGAGCTTCAAACTTGTTGGGCGCAGTGACAAAATCAAGTCCGGTCAATTGGGCAATATTGGCGGCAAATTTTTCCGCAAACCCCGGCTTGGCATTTAACCCGGTTCCCACTGCCGTTCCGCCTTGGGCCAAAGGAAGCACTTCTTGCAGCCCGGCGCGCACCCGACGAATTCCATACTCCACTTGCGCCTCATAGCCGGAAAACTCCTGCCCTAAAGTCAATGGAGTGGCATCTTGTGTGTGAGTGCGACCATTTTTGATAATATCGGAAAACTCTTCACTCTTTTGCCGTAAGGCGGATAACAAATGCTCCAGCGCCGGAAGCAGGTCATTATGCAGGCTGACCGCAGTGGCAATATGCATGGCCGTAGGAAAGGTGTCATTTGAAGACTGGCTGCGATTTACATGATCGTTGGGATGCACAGGAGTTTTTGATCCGATAACTCCACCCAGTATTTCAATGGCCCGGTTGGCAATAACCTCATTGGCATTCATATTTGACTGGGTGCCAGATCCTGTTTGCCAGATGCGCAAGGGAAAATGTTCGTCCCATTTGCCCTCAAAAACCTCACGTGCCGCCTGCTGGATGGCATTGCCTAATTGCGGCTCCAGGTTCTCAAGCTCCATATTGCTTTTGGCCGCAGCGTATTTGACCATGCCCAGGGCTCTAATCATCGGTATCGGCATGGTCTCGCAGCTAATATCAAAATTGATGAGGGAACGGGCTGTTTGCGCCCCGTAATACTTATCAGCAGGAACCTGAAGTTCACCAAAACTATCGGTTTCAATACGGGTTTTGCTCATGGAAACACCTATTCGACTATTAGAGAATCAGCATGGTTGAAACCCATGCATATACCCATACAGGTATTTCAGAATCGTGCGCTTGCGTCCAGAGCCAAAACCTTCTCAACTGCTCGGTTCAAATACTTAAAACTGCAAATTTTTATCTATCGCATTTTTGAATCAAAAAAACTCCTCCCTGCTTTCTCACGGGATAAGAGCAAGAGGCATAGCGCATTTGTATGATTGTCCGTTAGAACTGTTTGCGCGCACGCTGGCGCGCAAAACCTTTATATTTATCGGTTTGGAGAAATATTCACCTGTCAAAGAGCATTCTTGTCGGGGATTTTGATCCTAACCCTTACATTATAACAGGTTTGGCAAATGGGGGCAGCTTTTACACTTATCCCCTACCTTCAAGGGTCAGCCAGTATTACTTAGGGTCATTTAAAGGTCATCTGGTTATCAAAAAGTGCTGTTTTGGTGTGATTACAGGGTGGTGCAAGTATCACTCAAGGGACAGCCAAAATCTGCACTGACGGTAATGCCCCCTAATTTTAAGGGTGTTGATAAGTGGAATTTTCTCGTAATCAGGATTGAGGAGATTCATACATGAAGAAATCGAGATATTCGGACAGCCAGATCATTGGTATATTGAAGCAAGCAGAGGCGGGCGCGCCGGTTCCGGAGTTGTGCCGCGAGCATGGTATGAGCAGCGCTTCTTTTTACAAATGGCGGGCCAAGTATGGCGGCATGGACGCGTCATTAATGGGGCGAATGAAAGAGCTGGAAGCGGAGAATGCGCGCCTGAAGAAGATGTATGCAGATGTTCAGCTTCAAAACGATGTGATCAAGGAAGCCATGGCAAAAAAGTGGTAAGGCCGTCCCGGCGACGCGAGATGGCCAAAAGAGCTGTTTCTACGGGGCGGCTTAAGCA